>JAFMJA010000111.1 GCA_017853735.1 Burkholderiaceae bacterium
AGAGCGCCAAACTGATGCGCTACCCAGCGCCCAGGAACTTGGTGGACGTGTGTCGGCATCAGTTCGTCAGGGCTGGAGCCAATCCTTGGCTGCTGAGCCTTCCAATGCAGATGCCGCGACCGCTCTGTTACGGCTGGAGATGGCTGCTGAATTGCCTACCCCGGCCACAGAGCTGCAGGCGCGCCGCAACTATCAACTGCAGTTGCTGACCCGGCGCAATGACCCCACCCCAGCCCAGACCTGGGCGCAGGATGTGGCGCGGGTCCTGGCCGCAGCTTACGAGGATTCCCTTGCACGCCGATTGCAGGCTGCGCTCAAAGTGCTGCTGCGTCGTTGAGGAAAGTGCGGACTGGCAGCGGTTGGTGTTCAGGTAGACGGGCTGAAAAAAGCGTCGTACAGGTCTAGCAGCTTTGGAAACTCGCTGGCAAAGCGTGCGCGATTGACAAAATACGCCTCGCCCGTGACAGCGAAAAACTCATCCATCGAGCTTGCCCCATAGGCATCCAGCCAGGGTGCGGGCTGTCCGAAGCGCTCGGCGCGGATCACACGTTCGCGAAAAGTCTCGAATTCCGATTGCATCAGCCCCAGCCATTGCTGGCGAGCTTCATTGATTGACCCGCTGCCCAGAAACCCCGACGGCAAGGGCGGGCATCCGTCAGGCACCCCATCGCGCAGGTCCAGCTTGTGCAGGAACTCGTGGATGACCAGGTTGTAGCCCTGGGCTGCTGTATGAGCGGAGCTGGCTACATCGCGCCAGTTCAGCATCACTGGGCCACCGGCCATGGCTTCCCCCGCCAGCACTTCTTCATACTGGTGCACGACGCCAAGCTCGTCGATCTGCTCACGCCGCGCCAGCACCTCATCGGGGTGGATGACAATGGTGACAAAGTCATCGTACCAATCCAGCACCTGCTGGGTGGGCTCAAGATTGAGCAGGGGCAGGCAGGCTTGTGCTGCCACCACCAGTGCCATCTGGTCGTGAATGCGCAGTCCCTGTGCACCATAAAACTCTTTGCAAGCCAAAAAATCTTCGCACAGGCTGCGTAGCCGGTTCAGTTCTGCAGCTGGGCGTTGCGCCAGAAAGGGCAGGGCATCCAGGGTCTGTTGCCAGAGTGCCTCCCCGATTTTGGTGGGCGAGCGCCGGCCCAGGCGCCGCAGTCGGTGCAGCCAGGCCCGCATCAGCCTAGGTTCAGAGGATGCAGCCGCTCGATGCGCACACCCTCAGCGCCTGCTGGTCCGTAGCGCAGCAGTCGCAGCACCTGGGCGCGCTCGGGGCTGGCGCTGGCATCCCAGTCGCTGAGCACCAGCCGTTGCTGGCCCTGCTCCAGAGGGTGGTCGGCGGGGCGATGGGTGTGGCCATGAATCAGGCAATTGGCGCGGGCCGCTTGCAGCCAGCGTTTTGCCAATGGGCTGTCCACATCGCCATAGCTGGCCCCGGCCAGTTTGCGTGATTCACTTTGCAAGCGCAGCTGGGCTGCAATTTCGCGCCTTTGCGCCAGAGGACGGGCCAGAAAAGTCTGCTGCCAGGCCTGGCTGCGAACCTCGGCTCGAAAGGCCAGGTAAGACACATCGTCCAGGCACAAGGCATCACCATGACTCAGCAGCCAACGCTGGTTCCCAAAATCCAGCACAGTGGGATCTTCCAGCAATGTCAGATGGCAGGCCTGGGCAAAGCTCGGACCAATCAAAAAATCCCGGTTGCCATGCATCAGAAACAACTGTCGCCCCTTGCTGGCTGCCCGCAACGCCTGCACGCAGGCTTGCTCGAAGGATTCGGCGCTGTCTACGCTGGAGGGTGCTGCGGCGAGCACATCATCACCCACCCAGGTTTCAAAGAGGTCACCCAGAATGAAAATTGCATCGGCCTGGGTGCTGGTCAGGTAGTGCTGCCAGAGCGCCAGCGTGCGGAGCTCGCTGTTTTGCAAATGCAGATCGGAGATGAAATCGACCACCTGCCAGTCCGCGGGAGCCTGCAACTCCGCCATGCGGGGGATGGTCGGCGCCATGGGGACTCAGATCAGTCCAGCACAACAACCTTTTCGATCACCACGTCCTCGTTGGGGACATCGCCATGATGACCGCGTTGCCCGGTTTGGCTGGCAGCAATTTTGTCGACCACCTGGGTTCCCTCAATCACCTTGCCGAAAACAGCATAGCCCCAGCCCTGCATGGTCGGGGCGGTGTGATTGAGAAAATCGTTGTCTGCCACATTGATGAAGAACTGTGCGGTGGCCGAATGGGGATTGCTGGTCCGGGCCATGGCGATGGTGTAGGTGTTGTTCTTCAGGCCGTTGTTGGCTTCATTCTGAATGGGCTGGTCGGTAGCTTTCTGACCCATGCCCGGCTCCATGCCTCCGCCCTGGATCATGAAACCCGGGATGACGCGATGGAAAATGGTGCCGTTGTAATGCCCTTTGTTGGCATAGGCCAAAAAATTGGCTACCGTGTTGGGCGCTTTTTCGGCATCCAGTTCAAGCGTGATGGTGCCTTGACCGGCGATATGGAGTTCTACTTTGGGATTGCTCATTGGGGGTCCTATTTCAGCAAGGTGGCCGAGTTGATGAGTATGGGTGTTCGGGGTACGTTCTGATGCATGCCCAGGGAGCCAGTGGCAACGCCCCTGATCTTGTCAACCACCTCCATGCCCTCAACGACACGGCCAAAAACCGCATAGCCATGGCCATCTGGCATCGGAGCATTGAGATTGGGGTTGTTGACGATATTGATGAAAAACTGCGCCGTGGCGGAGTTGGGATTGGAGGTGCGGGCCATCGCAATCGTGCCGCGCTCGTTTTTCAGGCCGTTGTTGGCCTCCAGCGCAATCGGTTCGCGGGTGGTCTTTTGTTGCATCTGGGCGTTGAAGCCGCCCCCCTGAATCATGAAGCCGTCGATCACGCGGTGAAAAATGGTGCCGTCATAGTGCCGCTCGGCCACATATTGCAAGAAATTGGCCACGGTTTTGGGAGCCTTGTCCGAAGCCATTTCCAGCACAATATCGCCGGCGCTGGTGGCTAGCTTCACCCGGGGTGCCGGTTGTGCCAGAGCCAGTCCGCTGATGCACAGCATCAACGTGCCGCATAGCAGCCTCAGTTGCAGCCTCAGTTGTAAAAAGGTAAAGATCGTTTTCATCGGGTGCTCGGTGCGGTTTGGGCGGCCAGCGGCCGTTGAGCGGGGGGTCGGGTGGAAAGCAACTCGCGAATCAGGTTCAACTTAGGCGGCACGGTTGGGTTGCCTTTTTCCAGCCGCAAAGCCTGCTCATAAGCTCGGCTGGCCATAGCGGCGTAAATATCGCCCAGGTTCTCGTGGGCGGCAGCGTAACTGGTGTTATTGCGGATGGCTGTTTCCAGCGCCTCACGCGCCTGATCATACTGCCCCCGGCTGGCATGAATCACTGCCAGGTTGTTATAAGGCTCAGGCAGTTCGGGGTAATCCTGTACCAAGGCGGTGAAAGTCTCAAAGGCCAGGTCAGTCTTGCCGGTCTCGCGCAGGATCACGCCCTTGAGAAAGCGCATTTGCGGGTCGCGTGGTTTGCTGGCCAGATAGGCCTCTGCCTTGGTCAGGGCCGCGGCCGGATTACCCTCCTGCATCAGTTTGCCGACTTGGGTGTAGTCGTCGGGTGGCCCAGGGTAGGCCTGCATCGGAGCCGGGTTCTGGGCAAACACCCCCCCTCCCGCAGCCAGCAGCAGCATTGGCAGCAGGGATCGCAAGACTTGGAGGGGTCGCAGGATCATAGGGAAAATAGGGAGGTCGCTTGGCAAGTTGTGCCAGGCACACAGGTGCTCGGGCCTTATACTGAGGGCGATTGTATATTTCCCTCGACAAGACTGCCCGGTACTGGGAAGTAATCACACAATTTTCTATTCCATGAGTTTGCGCATCCACAACACGCTGACGCGTGCCCTGGAACCCTTTTCCCCGCTGGAACCTGGCCATGTCCGCATGTACGTCTGTGGCATGACGGTCTATGACCTGTGCCACCTGGGCCATGCCCGTGCCATGGTGGCATTTGATGTGGTGCAACGCTGGCTTAAAACCAGTGGTTACCGCCTGACCTATGTGCGCAACATCACTGACATTGACGACAAGATCATCCGGCGTGCGCTGGACAATGGCGAAACCATCCGGGCACTGACTGACCGCATGATCGATGCCCTGCACCAGGACGCCGATGCGCTGGGCATTGAACGGCCTGACCATGAGCCACGTGCCACCGAGTACGTCCGCCCAATGTTGCAGATGATCGGGGTTCTGGAGCAAAAAGGCCTGGCCTACCGTGCTGATAACGGGGATGTGAACTATGCGGTGCGCAAGTTTCCAGGCTACGGCAAGCTGTCGGGCAAATCCCTGGATGAGTTGCGCGCCGGTGAGCGGGTGCAAGTGCAGGCTGGCAAGGACGATCCTCTGGATTTCGTGCTGTGGAAGGCGGCCAAGCCAGAGGAGCCACCCGAAGCGCAATGGGGCAGCGAATACGGCCCGGGTCGTCCTGGCTGGCATATCGAGTGCTCCGCCATGAGCTGCGAGATGTTGGGCGAGACTTTTGACATCCATGGCGGCGGCGCTGACCTGCAGTTTCCACACCATGAGAATGAGATTGCCCAGAGTGAGGGTGCCAACGGCAAGCCACTGGCACGCTTCTGGATGCATAACGGCTTTGTGCGGGTGGACAACGAAAAGATGTCCAAGTCCTTGGGCAACTTCTTCACCATTCGGGAAATACTGGCCAAGTACGACCCCGAGACGGTGCGTTTCTTCATCATCCGTGCGCATTACCGCAGCCCATTGAACTACAGCGATGCCCATCTGGACGATGCACGGGGTGCGCTCAAGCGCCTGTACACCGCACTGCAGGCGGTCAAGCCAGTCCCAGTCTCGATCGACTGGGGCCACATGTATGCTGCGCGATTCAAGGCGGCAATGGACGAAGACTTTGGCACCCCGGAGGCGGTGGCTGTGCTTTTTGAGCTGGCCAGCGAAGTCAACAAGACCCGCTCTCCCGAATTAGCCGGCCTGCTCAGGTCGCTGGGTGGGTGCCTGGGCTTGTTGCAGGATGATGCAGACACCTTTCTGAAAGCAGGTTCTGTCCTGGATGAGGCCTTGATCCTTGACGCCATCTCATTGCGCGCAGCGGCCAAGGCAGCGAAAAATTTTGCCGAAGCCGACCGTATCCGCAAGGACCTGCTCAATCAGGGGGTTGTGCTCAAAGACTCTCCAGCCGGCACCACCTGGGAGGCCGCGGTTTGATCAGTTCCACCCCCTCTCAGCTCACCCCGCACTACTGGGCTGATGCATGTACCCATCTGATGAAGAAAGATCGGGTGATGAAGCGCCTGATCCCCAAGCATGGCGACGCTTGCCTGCAGACCCGCGGCGATGCCTTTGTCACTTTGGCGCGCAGCATTGTGGGGCAGCAAATTTCGGTGAAGGCCGCACAGTCGGTGTGGGAGCGCGTGTCTGCGCTACCCAGGCGCATGACCCCGGCCAATCTGCTCAGGCTCAAGGTGGATGATATGCGCGCAGCCGGTCTGAGCGCGCGCAAGGTGGAGTACCTGGTTGATCTGGCGCTGCACTTTGACAGCGGGAAAGTCCGTGTGGCCGAGTGGACTCATATGGATGATGACGCCATCTGCAACGAGTTGACCGGCATACGCGGGATTGGCCGCTGGACGGCTGAAATGTTCCTGATTTTTCATCTGCTGCGGCCCAATGTCTTGCCGCTGGATGACCTGGGCCTGATCAATGGCATCAGCAAGAATTATTTCTCTGGCGAAGCAGTCAGCCGAAGCGACGCACGGGAGGTGGCCGCGGCCTGGAATCCCTATTGCACTGTTGCAACTTGGTATATTTGGCGCTCACTAGATCCGCTACCTGTGGAATACTGAGCTCAAAACTTCTAAAGCTGCGGCAAAACCTGGTGCCTGGCTCCAAACCGTAGGAGGCTTCTCTTGGCTAAACGTACTTTCCTGGACTTCGAGCAGCCAATCGCCGAACTGGAAACCAAAATTGACGAGCTGCGCTATGTGCAGAACGAGTCGGCGGTGGACATATCCGAAGAAATCAACCAGCTCAGCAAGAAGAGCCAGCAGCTTACCAAGGAGGTTTACAGCCAGCTGACACCTTGGCAGATCACCAAGATCGCCCGCCATCCCGAGCGTCCCTATACGCTGGACTATCTGTCGGAGATCTTCACTGATCTGGTGGAACTGCATGGTGACCGCCATTTCGCTGACGACTTGAGCATTGTGGGTGGGTTGGCGCGCTTTAACGGTACCCCCTGCATGGTGCTGGGGCACCAGAAAGGCCGTGACACCAAGGAGCGTGGCCTGCGCAACTTTGGCATGACCAAGCCCGAGGGCTATCGCAAGGCACTGCGCCTGATGAAGACCGCCGAAAAATTCAAATTGCCAGTGTTCACCTTTGTCGACACACCTGGCGCTTATCCGGGTATCGACGCCGAGGAACGGGGCCAGTCCGAGGCGATTGGCCGCAATATTTACGAGATGGCTCAGTTGGAAGTGCCCATCATCACCACCATCATCGGTGAAGGTGGCTCTGGCGGTGCCCTGGCCATTTCTGTGGCCGACCAGGTGCTGATGCTGCAGTACTCGGTGTACTCGGTCATCAGCCCTGAAGGCTGTGCCTCCATCCTCTGGAAGACCGCAGAAAAGGCGCAGGATGCTGCCGAAGCCCTGGGGATTACCGCGCATCGCCTCAAGGCGCTCAACCTGGTGGACAAAATTGTCAGCGAGCCTGTCGGTGGCGCCCATCGGGACCCGGCACAAATGGCCTCGCTGCTCAAGCGCGCGCTGGGCGAAGCCTACCGCCAGGTGGCTGATCTGAAGGTGAAGGATTTGCTGGAGCGTCGGTTCGAGCGCCTGCAAAGTTACGGCCGCTTCACCGACACCAAGTCCGATAAATAAGCTGGTGCGCCATGAGCCTCACGCTGGCGCAGGCGCTTGCTGCTTTTGAACCGGGTCTGCCCTTGGGGGTGGCCTACAGTGGGGGGGCTGATTCCACCGCCTTGCTATGGGCCTGTGCCCGCAAATGGCCAGGGCAAGTGGTGGCTTTGCATGTCCACCATGGCCTGCAGGCGGCAGCTGATCAATTTGAACAGCATTGCCAAAAATTTTGTAGCGAATTACAACTGCCCTTGCATGTAGCGCACGTTGATGCGCGCGCGGCTAACGGGCAAAGTCCGGAAGATGCTGCCCGCCAGGCGCGCTACCAGGCATTGGCTGGCCTTGCCCGCGAGGCGGGACTGCGGGAAGTCGCCTTGGCGCAGCACGCTGACGATCAGGTAGAAACTGTGATGCTCGCGCTGGGCCGGGGTTCTGGTCTGCCAGGACTGAGTGCCATGCCTTCACGCTGGCAGCGCGATGGCCTCCTTTATCACCGCCCCCTGTTAGCCGTGCCGGGCCAGGAATTGCGCGATGCCTTGCGCGTGCAAGCCATTGATTGGGTAGAAGACCCCAGCAACCGCGACCTGCGATTTACCAGAAACCGCATTCGCTCGCGCCTGCTGCCTGCGCTGGAGGACGTATTCCCGCAATTTCGGGACACCATGGCTCGTAGCGCCAGCCATGCCGCTCAAGCCCAGCGCCTCTTGCAGGAGATGGCAGCCGAGGACCTGGCCCGTACCGGATGCCCCCCCAGCCTGCGAGGCTTGCAAGCACTCAGCCGGGCGCGTCAGGCCAATCTCTTGCGCCATTGGCTGCGAGCTTTGCCAGGAGCCACGCCCAGCGATGCCCAGTTGCAGGAGCTTTTGGATCAGATTGCTGCCTGCACTACCCGCGGCCACGGGCTGCGCATCAAGGTAGGCAGCGGCCTGATCGCCCGATCGGGTGACCAACTGGATTGGTACAATCATGCCGTCTGACAGATCACCTCTGCCCAGACGCTATAACCTACTGAACTGGCGCCCTCTTTAAAGCAGCGGCGCCTTCCATTTGACGAATCCAATGGCATTGATCGTTCACAAATATGGTGGCACCTCGATGGGCTCGACCGAGCGCATCCGCAATGTTGCCAAGCGCGTGGCCAAATGGGCGCGTGCCGGCCACCAGATGGTGGTGGTGCCCAGCGCCATGAGCGGGGAAACCAACCGCTTGCTGGGACTGGCCAAAGAACTGGCACCCGACAAAGCCACCAACAGCACCAACCGCGAGCTCGACATGCTGGCTGCCACTGGTGAACAGGCCTCCAGTGCCTTGCTGGCCATAGCCCTGCAGGCTGAAGGCATGCAGTCGGTGAGCTATGCTGGCTGGCAGGTGCCGATCCGCACCAACAATGCCTATACCAAGGCGCGCATCGAATCCATCGACGATCAGCGAGTGCGCGCTGACCTGAAGGCGGGCAGGGTGGTGATCATCA
>JAFMJA010000112.1 GCA_017853735.1 Burkholderiaceae bacterium
TCTCCAGAAAATTCACTCTGGTTTTACGCCAGCTTCTTTCAACACTTTCTTCCAGGTGTCCACATCAGCCCAAAAGGTAAGTGCGCAAGGAATACGATATGACTAGTTTCATGCCAGATTACGAAGCATGGGCATGCCCATCTGGCACAGACCGATGAAGTTAACGCTAGGCTTGGCCATGCTTAGATTCCGATATCCTTAATTACTAACTTCATGTCGATTCTGCTTCGGGGATTGATAAATTCATTCAAACTGTCTGGCTGTCTGGATGATGAGAGGAAGGAGTTCAGGCCAGCCTGCTGGCGCTCAACGTCGAGACAATCCGTCGGATGAGGCCTAAGGGCCCTGGCATCCGCAGACGCCTCAGGACTCCATCACGGCGATGGCGGTCTGACTGAAGCCGCCATCCACATAGGTGATTTCGGCAGTCACGCCCGCAGAGAGGTCACTGAGCAGAAATGCTGCCACATTGCCGACGTCCTCGATGGTGATATTGCGTCGAATCGGGGATGCGCTAGCCACAACATTGAGCAACTTGGAAAAATCCTTGATCCCACTGGCAGCCAAAGTCTTGATCGGCCCGGCTGAAATCCCGTTGGCACGCATGCTGCGGCCATCGGGCAGGCTGCCAACAGCCTGCGCAAGGTACCTGACCGAAGCCTCCAGGCTGGCTTTGGCCAGACCCATGGTGTTGTAGTTGGGGACCGCACGCAAAGCACCCAGGTAACTCAAGGTCAGCAGGGAAGACTTGTCATTCAGATAAGGCAGGGCTGCTTTGGCCATGGCAGGAAAACTATAGGCGCTGATATCGTGTGCGATGCGAAAGTTCTCGCGAGTCAGTCCATCCAGGAAATTGCCGGCAATTGCCTCACGCGGGGCAAAGCCGATGCTGTGTACAAGCCCATCAAAGTGCGGCCAATGTGCCGACAGATCCGCAAAGAGCCTGGCAATCTGCTCATCATCACCCACATCGCAGTCAAACACCAGGCTGGAGTTGAATTCCGCAGCAAACTCGGTGATCCGGTCTTTGAAGCGCTCTCCCACGTAACTGAAGGCAAGCTCGGCGCCCTCACGATGGCAGGCCTGGGCAATACCATAGGCAATCGACCGGTTGCTCAGGACGCCAGTGATGAGAAATTTTTTTCCGCTCAGAAAACCCATATTTTTTCCGGACATTGAGAGTTGGTGAAAATTATGGGCAGAATTGTCGCATGTGGCGTTACCGACTTTTTCTGGCCCTGATTCCAATCTGCCTTGCCCAATCTGGCTGGGCCGCTCACGCCTACGCCCAATTTGGCGATATCAAATACCCGGCCAATTTTGCGCACCTGGAATATGTCAATCCCGCTGCGCCCAAAGGGGGCGAGATCACGCTCGTGCCGCCCAGCCGGCTCAGTAATTTTGACAAGTACAACCCATTCACTCTCAAAGGCAGCGCCCCGCCAGCGCTGTCCAGTCTGGTGTTTGAGAGTTTGCTGACTGGCACCCTGGATGAACCGACCACCGCCTACGGTCTGCTAGCCAAGGATGTCAGCGTGGCGAGCGATCGTCTTTCTGCCACCTTCACCCTCCATGAGTTGGCACGCTTTCACGACGGCCAGCCCGTCCTGGCGGCAGATGTCAAGCACTCCTTTGATCGCCTGACCTCAAAAGAGGCGGCTCCTCAATTTCGGACCATTTTTGGCGAGATCAAGAGTGTGAGCATTCTGTCCGATCGAAGCGTGCGCTTTGATTTCAAGCGGGTCAATGCTGAGCTGCCCCTGATTGCCGGCAGCCTGCCTGTATTCAGCCGTCGTTGGGGGGAGGGCAAGCCCCTGGACAAGATTGTGACGGACCTGCCCATCGGATCAGGCCCCTACCGGATTGGCAAGGTCAATTTTGGCAAGGACATTACTTATGAGCGCGACCCAAGCTACTGGGCGCGCGACCTGAATGTGCGCCGCGGCATGTTCAATTTCGACCGTATCACCTACAAGATTTACAAAGACAGCACGGCCCAGCTCGAAGCCTTCAAGGCCGGTGAATTTGACTATATTCAGGCATTCATTGCCCGCGAATGGGCCCGCGCCTACACCGGCAAAGCATTTGACCGGGGCGAACTGATCAAGAAAGAGTTGAAGCACGGCAATGCCGGTGATTTCCAGGGCTTTCTGTTCAATCTTCGCCGCCCTAAGTTTCAGGATGTTCGGGTGCGTCAGGCCATCGAGCTGGCCATGGATTTTGAGTGGCTCAACCGACAATTGTTCTACAACGCTTACCAGCGGGTGAGGGGTTATTTTGTCGGCAGTGACTTTGAAGCCCGCGGCCTGCCCAGTGCACAGGAACTGGTCTTACTGGAACCCCTGCGGCACCAGCTGCCACCCGAGGTGTTCACCCAGGAAGCGCCCTTGCCCCCCCAGACCTCGCTCGACCCGAAATCGGGCCACACCCTGCGGGACAATCTGCGCCTGGCCCGCGACCTGCTGACCGCTGCTGGCTGGACATATCGGGATGGCGCCTTGCGCAATGAACGCGGCGAGGCCTTCACCATTGAATTTCTGGACAATTCCGGCTCGATGGGACGGGTGGTCACCCCCTATGCCAAAAATCTGGAGAAGCTTGGCATCCAGGTCAATTACAAGGTGATCGATTTCGCCATCCTGCAAAAAAGGCTGGATGTATTTGACTTCGAGATCATCAGCAATCGACTGGTCGGCAGCGAGGCTCCTGGGACCGAATTGCTGGAGCGATTTGGCTCCAAAGCCGCCGATATTGAAGGCTCCAGCAATGTGATTGGCTTGAAAAACCCGGCGGTGGATGCTTTGCTTGATCTGGTCATCTCGGCGACCACCCGCCCTGAATTGGTCGCCCGTCTGCAAGCGCTGGACCGGGTGCTTCGCCACGGACACTATGCGGTACCGCACTGGACCAGCGGGGTGCATCGGGTGGCCTGGCGCAATGGCCGTTTCGAGCAACCCGCCGTCTCGCCGCGCTATTACCAGCCAGAGTACTGGATCACCGCTGTCTGGTGGGCAAGCAGCGCCAACCGAAACGCAGTCCGCTAAGAGTCTCATGTACGCTTACATCCTCAAACGTCTCTTGCTCATGCTGCCCACTCTGCTGGGCATCCTGCTGCTGACCTTTGTGGTCATCCAGTTTGTTCCCGGTGGACCGGTCGAACAGATGGTTGCCCAGTTGCAGGGACGCGACACTGGGGGTGAGGGCGCCGCTGTGGGAGGGGCTGGTTATCGCGGCCGCCAGGGTGTGGATGCGGCACGGATTGCCGAAATTCGCGCTTTCTATGGCTTTGACAAACCAGCCCATGAGCGCTTCTGGCAGATGCTCGGTCAATTCTCACGGTTTGATTTGGGGAAAAGCTTTTTTTATCCCAAAAGCGTCTGGGAACTTGTCAAGGAGAAGTTGCCGGTGTCGATCAGCCTGGGGCTGTGGACTTTTTTCCTCAGTTACATCATTTCGATACCACTGGGCATCTCCAAGGCCGTCAGGGCGGGCAGCCGCTTCGATACGGTGACCAGCCTGATGGTGCTGATAGGTTATGCCATTCCGGGGTTTGTGCTGGGCGTGGCCCTGCTGGTGATCTTTGGCGGGCAGCTGCAGTGGTTTCCCTTGCGCGGACTGACCTCCAGCAATTGGGAAACCTTGAGCTGGGGCGCCAAGGTGGTCGATTACCTGTGGCACATTGCCCTGCCGGTGACTGCCAGTGTGCTGGGGGCCTTTGCGGTCACCACCATGCTGACCAAAAATGCATTTCTGGAAGAGATCCGCAAGCAGTATGTGTTGACGGCCAGAGCAAAGGGCCTGAGCGAGCGGCGGGTGCTGTGGAAGCACGTTTTCCGCAATGCACTCATCCCGATCGTCACCGGTTTTCCTGCAGCTTTCATAGGTGCTTTTTTCACTGGGTCGCTGCTGATCGAGACCTTGTTTTCACTCGATGGGCTGGGACTGCTGTCCTACGAATCGGTGATGCGGCGCGACTACCCGGTGGTGCTGGGCACGCTCTACCTCTTCACCTTGATCGGCCTGGTGACCAAATTGATTTCTGACCTTTGTTATGTCTGGGTGGATCCGCGTGTCAAGTTTGACTAAGCCCCCTGTTGCCGCCTGCGGCGGCCTCCTCCCCCAGGGGGGCAACGCCAGTGGCTGGGCGAAGCCCGTTGCACGGCGTTTCTCGATTGATTCCTGTCGTGCGGAAGGTTGTGCGGCATGAGCAGCGCATCCTTGTCCCCGTCGCAACGCGCCTGGCAGCGTTTCAGGCGCAATCGACTGGGCTACTGGAGCCTGCTGATCTTTTGCACGCTGTTCATCCTCAGCCTGGGTGCGGAGCTGATCTCCAATGACAAGCCACTGCTGGCGCGCTACCAAGGCCAGTGGTATTTTCCGATTGCCCAGAATGTGCCGGAAACTGAATTTGGCGGAGATTTCCAGACACCGACCGACTACCTCGATCCCTTCATTCAGAAGCAATTTCAGCAGGCTGACAACTTTGCCTGGTATCCCATCAACCCCTATCACCACAGCACCATCAACTATTTCGCCAAAGAGCCCAATCCGTCGGGTCCTTCATCAGATAACTGGCTGGGCACGGACGATCGTGGCCGCGATGTGGCCGCCAGGCTGCTTTACGGTTTTCGCATATCGGTGCTGTTTGCGCTGGCGCTGACCTGTATAGGTGTTCTGCTGGGGGTGCTCACTGGCGCCTTGCAGGGCTTTTTTGGCGGCAAAACTGACCTGTGGTTTCAGCGCTTCATCGAAATCTGGGGATCCATGCCCGAGCTTTATTTGCTGATCATCTTTTCCGCCATGTTCGATCCCAGCGTCGCGCTTTTGCTGATCCTGCTCAGCCTGTTTGGCTGGATGGGCCTGTCGGACTATGTGCGCGCTGAATTTTTACGCAACCGCCAACTGGACTACGTCCGTGCTGCGCGTGCCATGGGCCTGTCCAATTGGCAGATCATCTGGCGGCATATCCTGCCCAACAGCCTGACCCCAGTGGTGACTTTTTTGCCCTTTCGGATGAGCGCAGCGATTCTGGCACTGACCTCGCTGGATTTTCTTGGCCTGGGTGTGCCACCGGGTACGCCCTCACTGGGAGAGCTGTTGGCACAGGGAAAAAACAATATCGACGCTTGGTGGATTTCGCTCTCCACCTTCGGCGTATTGGTGGTCAGCCTGTTGCTGCTGACCTTCATGGGCGATGCGCTGCGCGACGCGCTGGATCCCCGCAAGGCTGATCGATGATGGATACACCCACTCCGCCCAACTTGGACATGCGCCTGCCAGCGTCCAGCCCTGCGGGTCAGGACGTCTACCAAGCAGCGGATGCGCCAGCCCTGCTGGATGTCAGGAATCTATCCGTTTCTTTTGGCGGCAAGGAAGTGGTGAGTGGTCTGAGCTTCTCAATTGCAGCGGGCGAGAAAGTGGCGCTGGTCGGTGAATCGGGCTCTGGCAAGACGGTCAGTGCCCTGAGTTTGCTGCGTCTGCTGCAGGACGCTCAGGTTTCAGGCAATGCCATTTTCCAAGGCCCCCAAGGAGCCATCGATCTGCTGGCCCTGTCCGATGCAGGCCTGCGCAGTGTACGGGGCAGCGATATTTCGATGATCTTTCAGGAGCCGATGACCGCGCTCAATCCCCTGTTCACCGTTGGTGACCAAATTGCCGAAGTGCTCGAGCTCAAGCTCGGCCTGGACAAATCGGCTGCCCGGCAACGCTGCGTGGAACTGCTGGCTGCCACAGGCATTCCAGAACCAGAGCGGCGTGCTACGGCTTTTGCCCATCAACTCAGCGGCGGCCAGCGACAACGCGCCATGATCGCCATGGCGCTGGCCTGCCGACCACGGCTGCTACTGGCAGACGAGCCCACCACTGCCTTGGATGTCACGCTGCGCGGCCAGATCCTGGACTTGCTGGCCGATCTGCAGCGCCAGCATGGCATGGCGGTGCTGATGATTACCCATGACCTCAACCTGGTGCGTCGATTCGCGGACCGTGTGCTGGTGATGGAAAACGGCCTGCTGGTGGAGCAGGGCCCGGTCAGCAAGGTCTTTGAAAAGCCTCAACATGCATACACCCGCCAATTGATCGACAGCAAGCCAGTGCGTGATGTGCTGGAGCCTCCAGACCAGGGGAAGCAACCCCCGCTTTTGCAAGCCGACAACCTGCGCATTTCCTACCGTACCCCGCTTCCCGGGCTGCGGGGCTGGTTTAGCCATGGTGAGTTTGTCGCGGTCAAGGCTGCCAGCTTTGCCATCGCCCCAGCCACCACCTTGGGGGTGATTGGTGAGTCAGGCTCAGGAAAATCAACCCTGGCCCTGGCGGCCCTGGGCCTGCTCCCCTTTATCGGAAAACTCTCCATAAACGAAAAATATTGGACTGGAAAACACAATATTGACAAGGAGTTAAGAAAATTAATTCAAGTTGTTTTTCAAGATCCTTTTTCCTCATTGTCACCCCGTCTGACGGTGGAGGAAATAGTGGGCGAGGGGCTGCAGGTCCACCACCCGGAACTGTCTAAAGCCGAACGACGCCAGCGCGTCGAACAGGCCCTGACCGAGGTGGGCTTGGGCGAAACTCTATTTCCTGGCTTGCTGACGCGTTACCCGCACGAGTTTTCTGGCGGACAGCGCCAACGACTGGCCATAGCCCGGGCGCTGATTGTTCAGCCCCGCCTGCTCATCCTGGACGAACCCACCAGCGCCTTGGATGTCACGATCCAGAAGCAGGTGCTGGAGCTGTTGCAGCGCCTGCAAAAGGAGCATGGGCTGAGTTATCTGCTCATCACCCACGATGTCGATGTGATCCGCGCCATGGCGCATCAGGTCCTGGTCATGAAGGATGGGATGGTGCTGGAATCTGGCCCTACCACCCAGGTACTGGACCAACCCAAGCACCCCTACACAGCCGCTCTGGCCCAGGCAGCCGTGGAAAATTCCCTTGAAAATCAAGGCACTTAGCCAAAGATTCAGTTACAATCGACGAAATCTTGACCAACAGGGCGGATACCAACCGCCCTTTTTTATTGGTCAATCGCTTTTGCCATTTAGGGTTGATGGTGTCACTTCAGCAAATCGTCGAACAAACCGTGACCGGATTCGGTTATGAACTGGTGGAGATTGAACGCTCCGCCGGGGGTTTGCTGCGTGTCACGATCGATTTGCCTTGGGATCCGCAGACTGATGTCGAGCAATTTGTGACGGTTGAAGACTGCGAAAAAGTTACCCGCCAGCTCCAGTTTGCCCTGGAGGTGGACGGCATCGAGTACAAGCGCCTGGAGGTCTCCTCACCCGGGATCGATCGGCCCTTGAGGCATGAAAAGGACTTTGAGCGCTTCACCGGCCAGGTGATCGACATCACCCTCAAGGAGCCTATTGGCGGTGCAGCCACTGGCCTGGTGGCTGCAAATCGCAAGAAATTTCGGGGCACGCTGGAACGAGTCGAGTCCGAGGCTGGCGAGCCGTCCTGGCAGATAGTCTGGCGCGATGAGCCCGCGCCCAAGCCAGGGCAAAAATTGAGCAAGAAACGCCCGGCTGCGCCGCTTCAGGCGCTGGGTTTTTCCTTGAATGAGTTACGCGAGGCGCGCTTGGCGCCTATTGTGAGTTTTAAAGGCCGCGCCGCTGAACACGTCGGGGCTGCAAATCATGAGGCTATTGGAGGTTAAGGGCATGAATCGGGAACTTTTGATGCTGGTGGAAGCCATCTCACGCGAGAAAAATGTCGAACGCGATGTGGTGTTCGGTGCTGTCGAAGCAGCCTTGGCACAAGCCACCAAAAAACTTTACGAAGGTGATGTGGATATTCGGGTAGTCGTTGACCGTGACTCTGGCGAATACGAAACTTTCCGGCGCTGGCATGTGGTGCCTGATGAGGCTGGACTGCAATTGCCGGACCAGGAAATCCTGCTGTTTGAAGCCAAGGAGCAAATCCCTGACATCGAGGTGGACGAATACATCGAGGAGTCGGTGGACTCTGTGCCAATCGGGCGTATTGGCGCCATGGCAGCCAAACAGGTCATCCTGCAAAAAATTCGCGATGCTGAACGTGAAACCCTGCTCAACGACTTCATGGCACGTGGCGAGAAAATTTTTGTTGGCACCGTCAAGCGCATGGACAAGGGCGACATCATTGTCGAAAACGGGCGGGTCGAAGGCAGGCTGCGCCGCGCCGAGATGATTCCCAAGGAAAACCTCAGGTCCGGCGACCGGGTACGCGCCATGATCATGGAGGTCAACACCGAACAACGTGGTCCGGCGATCATCCTGTCGCGTTCTTCGCCCGAATTCATGATCGAGCTGTTCCGCCAGGAAGTGCCCGAGATCGAGCAAGGCCTGCTGGAGATCAAATCCTGTGCCCG
>JAFMJA010000113.1 GCA_017853735.1 Burkholderiaceae bacterium
CCGCTCAGATTTTGCGGGCAGCCTTGAGCCGATCAATGGTCGCTTTTTCGGCGGCAAATGTTTTTTCAGCGTAATTGGCGTACTCAGTGGTGTTCATATAGATCACCGGCTGGTAAAACTTGTCCAGCGTTTCGAGAACCTTTGGATCATCAAGGGTTTTTTTGAAAGCATCGTGCAAAACCTTCACCAGGGCGGGATCCATATTTTTTGGACCACCGATTCCAAAAGGAGATTCGCTGACGGTGTCCCAGCCGCTTTCCTTGACGGTGGGGACATCGGGAAAGGCCTTGTTGCGCTCGCGGCCCAAGGTGGCCAACAGATTGAGCTTGCCGGCGCGGACATGAGGCACGAACTCAGTGGTGCCGCTCATGATCGGAATATGCCCGCCGAGAATGGCGGGCAGCAGCTCTGCAGAGCCCTTGTATGGGATGTCTTGCAGCTGGATGTCAGCCTTGAGCGCAAACTCCTCGATGGCCAGATGCGGGGTGGTGCCGGTGCCAGTGTGGCCATAAGAGACCTTACCTGGGTTGGCCTTGGCATAGGCCACCATCTCTTTCAATGACTTGTAAGGAGCATCAATGCGCGCGGCCAGCCCGAAGGTGTAACCTGTCAAGCAAACAATGTGGGTCAGGTCCTTGATTGGATCAAAGAGCATTTTCTGCATGTGCGGAAGGCGGTAGATCCCCAGCGGCAATTGAGTCAGGCTGTAGCCATCCGGCTTGGCTTGCGCCATCGCGCTCGCACCGAGTGTTCCTCCCACGCCAGGTCGGTTTTCAACAATGATGTTGCCACCCAAGGCACGTGATGCACTTTCGGCAAAAGCACGCATCACCACATCGCTGCTACCTCCAGCTGGCCATGGCGCAATCAGGCTAATAGTGCGACTTGGATATTTATCCTGCGCCAGCGCCCAAGGGCTGACGATCGCAGCGCTGGCCATGACGGCAGCGCGTGAGATCACTTGTCGACGATTCAACAAATATTGAGCGGTAGTTTTCATGATGTCTCCCTGGTTGAGTGGTGGTGCAGACCGAGCAGCTGATAGGCATTGCCAAAATAAATCTTGCGCGCATCTTCCTTGTCCAGCTTCAGGTCTTCGATGGAGCGGATACCCTCTCGGATGAACATTGGCCCTTCCTCCGGATCGAAGGGGCAGTCACTGGCAAACACCACCTTGCCGGGACCGAAAAAATCCAGCCCGCAGCGAAGCGCCGAGGCCGAGCCGCCCAGCACGGTGTCGCCATAAAACATCTTGAAATACTCGATCGGCGGTTTTGTTAAGCGCTTGAGCACCTCGGCCTCGGCGCCATCCACGCTACGACTGCCCAGTTGCGCCCACAAGGTTTCCGCGCGACCCGAGAAATACGGCAACATGCCGCCACAGTGGTGGGTGATCAGCCGCAGATTGGGCAGACGCTCAAGCAGCCCCGAAAACACCATACGCGCCATGGCCACACTGGTTTCCACCGGCCAGCCCAGCACCTGCCAGATTTCGTACTTGGACTTGTCCTCACCCGGGTAGTCGGCGCGGGTGGCGCCGCGGGTGGGGTGCATCCACACCGCTTTTTGGTGGTGGTTGGTGATGCGCTCGAAGATGGCAAACAGTTCGGGATCGTCCAGGGCGTGGCCATTCACACTGGTCAGAATCTGCACACCACAGGCGCCAAGCTGCTCGATCGCAAAATCCATTTCGGCCAAGGCGGCGCTTGGGTTGTTCATGGGCAGCGAAGCCACGAAGGTGGGGAATTGATCAGGCCAGCGCCGGCAAATCTCAGCCATGCCCTCGTTGGCCACCCGCGCGTAGGATGGCGACTCATTGGGCCCACCCAGCATATCGGGCGAGGGCACGGCCAGCGAAATCACCTGTTGCACTTCGGGCCAGGCTTGCAGCATCTTGACGCGTGCCTCCATATCCCAGAGCAGGCGCAGATTGCTCATGCGCTTGACCATGCCGGGCTCCTTGCCGTGCTGTTTGACCAGTTCCATGTACGCAGTCGGCATGACATGGTTGTAAATGTCGATCTTGGGCTCGTTCAAGTGGGGCTACCTTAAAAGTGGGAAAAGACTTCTAACCACTCTAGCCCAAGGTGCCCAATATTTCCATAGGGCTTCTACCCAGGCCGCAGGGCGGGCCGGGAAGGCGCTATTTTCCGTGGCCCGCCGACAAACTTGGATCTATGCGGCAATATTTGGAATCCACGCGACAAATTAAGCACTCATGAGCGGTGTCCCGCCTGGAGACCATCGTCGGAACCGGGGCTAGCAGAGCGCGGGCATTGTTGCGCTGCGATGACAAAAAACCAGCGGGCACCCCAACAGGGTTAAGCGCCCTGGCGTATAAACGCAGCATGAACAAGACTAATAGGCCGGCTCCTAATAGGCCGGCTCTGACGCCCCCAGCGCTTGAACATATTGCTGACCTGAGTGTCACCGTAGGCTCGCCGGTGGAGGCGGGCAATACCGCTGGCTTGAACAGCCGTGGCCGAAGACGCATCATTCCCATTACCGGCGGCACCCTCCGAGGGCCAAGACTGCAGGGTCGTGTCTTGCCGGGCGGCGCTGATTTCCAACTGATCGTCTCTGACACGGCCGCCGATCTGGATGCGCGCTACATCATCGCGCTGGATTCGGAGGGCCTTGCTGGCGAGCATCTTTATGTGCAAAACCGTGCCGTGCGGCGTGGGAGCGCGCAAGACATCGCGCGATTGGTCAGGGGTGAGCCGGTGGACCCGTCAGCGATTTATTTCCGTTGTGTGCCAACATTTGAGGTGTCTTGTCCGTCTCTGTCGTGGTTGACAGAGAGCATCTTTATCGGAACCGGCGCACGTTACCCGGACCGTGTCGAAATCAGTCTTTTCAGGGTGGCATGAGCCAGCGCAAAGAGCATCTGGATGGCTTGGCGATGAGCCTCTTGCTGGCGTGCTGCATTTTTTGGGGATTTCAGCAGGTCCTGATCAAAGCCACCCTGCCCAGCATCGCCCCGGTTTTTCAGGCGGCCCTGCGCTTTGCCGGCGCCACTGTTCTGCTCTGGCTTTGGAGTCTGGCGCGCGGCGAGAAACTGTTTGACAAAGACGGCACGTTGGCCGCCGGTTTGCTGGCAGGCGGCCTGTTTGCGGGTGAATTTGCCTGCCTCTACAGCGGGTTGCAATTCACCACGGCATCGCGGCTGACGGTGTTTCTCTACACAGCGCCATTCTGGGTGGCGCTGGTGGTTCCCTTCTTTGTCCGATCCGAGCGGCTCAACCCGATCCAATGGCTGGGCTTGCTGCTGGCGTTCGCCTCGGTGGTGTTTGCCTTGCGTGAAGGGTTTGTGGCGCCAGAAAAAGAAAACGCATGGCTGGGCGACTTGCTGGCCATCGCGGGAGGCATGTTCTGGGGGCTGACCACAGTGACCATCCGCGCTACCCGGCTGGCGCAAGTGTCGGCCAGCAAGCTGCTGTTCTACCAGGTGGCGGTGAGTGCGTTGGTATTGCCACTTTTGTCCTTGCACCTGGGTGAGAGCTGGCGCTGGAAGGTGGATGCGTTTTCAGCGGGCTCGCTTTTTTTGCAGACGGCAGTCGGCGCCTTTGCCAGCTACCTGGTCTGGATGTGGATGCTGGGCCGCTATCCGGCCACAAAAATTTCTGTCTTCGCTTTCCTCACGCCCATGTTTGCCCTGCTCTTTGGCACTTGGTGGCTGGGCGAGGCACTCACCCCCGGGCTGCTGTTGGCGCTGCTTGGGGTGGCGTTGGGCATTGTTCTGGTGAACCGGCTGCGCACCGCCTGAACACAAACCACCGCAGGCCCACCGTAAAGCATGCCCACCATGTCATGAAGACCAATAGCCCGGCACACGCAGACCCTGGTTCAGACCAGGACGCGCCAATCCCTTACCTGCAGCGTATTCGAGACTATTACCAGGGCCTGGGCTACGGCGCCCCTTACGAATGGGCGCACTTTGACCGCGTGCCATTTCATCGCCTGCGTCAACCCTTGGCGCAGTGCCGTGTTGCGCTGATCACCACGGCCGCACCCTACCAGGCTGACAAGGGCGACCAGGGGCCCGGCGCCCCCTACAACGCTGCGGCCAAGTTCTACCAGGTGTATTCGGGAGATTGCGCGCAAGACCCGGATCTGCGGATCGCGCATGTCGCGATTGACCGGCAGCACACGTATGCGAATGACTTGGCGGCCTACTTCCCCCTGGCTGCCTTGCGGCGCGCCCAGTCCAGCGGGCGCATTGGTGCACTGGCGCCCCATTTCCATGGCCTGCCCACCAACCGTAGCCAGCGAACCACGCTGGAGGTGGACGCGCCCGAGCTGCTGAGCCGCTGCCAAGCCGACGGCGTAGAGGCGGCCATCCTGGTGCCCAACTGTCCGGTCTGCCATCAGTCGGTCAGCCTGGCCGCGCGCTGGCTTGAGCAACATGGGATCGCCACAGTCATCATGGGCTGTGCCAAGGACATAGTGGAATATGTGGGCGTGCCGCGCCTGCTGTTCACCGACTTTCCCCTCGGCAACGCAGCCGGTCGCCCCGGCGATCTGGCTTCGCAGGATCTCAGCTTGGCGTTGGCCCTGCAGCTGCTGGAGTCGGCCACTGCCGCGCGCACCACCGTGCAGTCGCCCTTGCGCTGGCGTGCTGATTCAACATGGAAACTCGACTACAGCAATATTGAGAGGCTCACCCCTGAGGAAATTGTCCGGCGGCGCGCTGAATTTGATCGAGGCAAGGACGAGGCCAGGAAACTCAGGGACATCGCTGCGCAGGTCGATGGCGCGTCATCTGGCGCCTGCTAGGAATGGGGGCTTAGTCTCAAATAATTCCGGCTTGGCGCAGGGCAGCAATTTGCTCGACGGGCAAGCCAAGCTGAGCCAACACCTCATCGGTGTGCTCGCCCAGGGCCGGGGGGGCGCTGCGCATCACTGGCGGGGTGGCTTGCAGCCGCAGGGGGCTAGCCACACCGCGGATCGAGGGCACGCCAGTGCTGGCCACAGCCGCCGGCGAACAGGCCTGTTCCAGCAAGAGGGCGCGGGCCTTGACTTGGGCGTCATTGAACGCCTGGCCAATGTCATTGATCGGGCCGCACGGCACCGCCTTGTCTTCCAGCAGGGCAATCCACTCGGCGGTGCTGCGCTGGCGTGTTACCCGATGGAGTTGTGGCACCAGCTCGGCGCGGTGCATGACCCGTTGCGTGTTGGTGGCATAGCGTTCATCGCGCGCCAGCTCTGGGCAGCCTGCCGCATCGCAAAAGCGCGCGAACTGACCGTCGTTGCCAATGGCCAGCAGCATGGCGCCATCCTGGGTGGGCATGTCCTGGTAGGGCACCAGGCTGGGGTGGCTGTTGCCCTGGCGCTGCGGCACTGCGCCGGTATTGAGAAATCCGCTGGCCTGGTTGGCCAGAATAGCCATGCCGACATCGAGCAGGGCCATGTCGATATGCTGGCCGGTGCCGGTGCGGTGCCGCACCTCGACAGCAGCCAGGATGGCCGTGGCGGCATAGACCCCGGTGAAGATGTCGGTCAGCGCCACCCCCACCCGCTGCGGGCCACCGCCAGGCTCTTCGTCGCTGCGCCCGGTGATGCTCATCATGCCGCTCATGGCCTGCACCATCAGGTCGTAGCCGGCCCGCTCGGCATAAGGACCGTCCTGGCCAAAGCCAGTGATCGAGCAGTAGATCAAGCGCGGGTTGATGTCTTTCAGGCTGGCATAGTCAAGTCCGTAGTGCGCCAGACCTCCCACCTTGAAGTTTTCCACCAGCACATCGCTTTGTGCGGCCATCTGCCGGATGATGGCCTGGCCCTCGGGCTTGGCAATGTCCAGCGTCATGGAGCGCTTGTTGCGGTTGGTGCAGGTGAAGTAGCTGGCGTGCGTGGTGTCCTGGCCTTGGGCATCCTGCAAAAAGGGCGGGCCCCAGTGGCGGGTGTCATCGCCACTGAGCGGCCGCTCGATCTTGACCACATCAGCGCCCAGATCAGCCAGGATCTGGGTGCACCAGGGCCCGGCAAGCACACGCGAGAGGTCAAGCACCTTCAGGTGCGGCAGGGCGGCGGGCGGGCTCATTGTTGCGATCCCAGTTGGCGTGATTAGTTGGCGAAAGCGGCAATGCCGGTCTGCGCCCGACCCAGGATCAGGGCATGGATGTCGTGGGTGCCCTCGTAGGTGTTGACCACCTCCAGATTGACCAGGTGACGCGCCACACCAAACTCGTCCGAGATGCCGTTGCCGCCCATCATGTCGCGCGCCAGCCGGGCAATGTCCAGTGCCTTGCCGCAGGAGTTGCGCTTGAGGATGGAGGTGATCTCCACTGCCGCGGTGCCCTCGTCTTTCATGCGCCCCAGGCGTAGGCAGCCCTGCAGACCCAAGCTGACCTCGGTCTGCATGTCGGCCAGTTTTTTCTGGATCAGCTGGTTGGCTGCCAGCGGGCGACCAAACTGCTGGCGATCGAGCACATACTGGCGCGCGCGAAACCAGCAATCTTCCGCTGCGCCCAGCGCGCCCCAGGCAATACCGTAGCGCGCCGAGTTGAGGCAGGTGAACGGACCCTTGAGGCCCTGCACCTCAGGGAAGGCGTTTTCTTCCGGGCAGAACACATCGTCCATGACGATCTCTCCGGTGATCGAGGCGCGCAGCCCGACCTTGCCGTGCACCGCTGGCGCAGACAGGCCTTTCATGCCTTTTTCCAGCACAAAGCCGCGGATCGGCCCCACCTGGCCGCTCTCGCTCACCTCTTTAGCCCAGACCACAAAGACATCGGCGATCGGGCTGTTGGAGATCCACATCTTGCTGCCTTTGAGCCGGTAGCCGCCGGCGGTCTTGACCGCGCGGGTAATCATGGAGTTGGGGTCGGAGCCATGGTCGGGCTCGGTCAGGCCAAAGCAACCAATCCATTCGCCAGTGGCCAGTTTGGGCAGGTATTTCTGTTTTTGCGCCTCAGAGCCAAACTCAAAGATCGGCACCATCACCAGGGAAGACTGCACGCTCATCATGGAGCGGTAGCCTGAATCGACGCGCTCCACTTCACGGGCAATCAGGCCATAGGCCACATAGTTCAAGCCGGGGCCGCCGTATTGCTCGGGAATGGTGGGGCCGAGCAAGCCGAGCTCACCCATCTCGCGAAAGATCGCCGGCTCGGTCTTTTCGTGGCGAAAAGCTTCCAGCACCCGGCTGGCCAGCTTGTCCTGGCAATAGGCGGCGGCGGCATCGCGCACCATGCGCTCATCCTCGGTCAGTTGTAGGTCAAGCAAAAAGGGGTCGTTCCACTGAAAGGCGGCCTTGGCCATGGGTAATCTCCAAAATCAAGCTTCAATATCAATATCGCAATGGTACCCTTGCCCTGAAAGCGTGTTGCCCAATGGCCAATCCCGGGCGCCATGCTGCGAAGGTTTGAATAGACCGACAGCCTCGCCGCAGGGCCGCACAGTAAGATGCGAGTCCTAAGTCATCTCCAGCCTGTCGCGAACAACGGGCTGGCATTGGAGGCCACATGACAGAGCCTTTGCCAAGGCTGAAACCAGGCGCTTCGCTCTCTTTCAGCCACATGGGGTTTTTTGTGCGCGATTTGGCGCGCATGGCGCGCTTTTATCAGGAAGTGCTGTGCATGACCCAGACCGATGGCGGCGATCTGGGCTCGGTGGGCCTGGTGTTTCTCAGTCGCGATCCTGCCGAGCACCATCAGCTGGTGCTGGCAGCTGGTCGACCGCCGCAGACGGGCTTCAACACCATCAACCAGATTTCTTTTCGTGTGCCCGATCTGGCGACCCTGCGTCTGGTACTGGCACGGGCCCAGGCCGAGGGCGGCGCCAGCGATATCCAGACCGTGACCCACGGCAATGCCATCTCGATCTACCTGCGCGACCCTGAGGGCAACCGCATCGAGATCTTCATGGACACACCCTGGTATTGCGAGCAGCCCTTGCGCGAGCCGGTGGATTTGCAGCAAAGCGACCAGGCGCTGCTGGAACAGGCGCGCGCCATCGCCTGCCAGCGCCCCCGTTTTCAAGCGCGTGAGCAGTGGCAGGCTGAGATGGCGCAACGCATGGGTTTAACCCGGGAAGGTAGTTCAACATGATCCGAACAACACGACGCACCTGGCGCGCACTGGCCAGCGCATTACTGAGCTGCGCGGCCTTGCTGGCGCAAGCGCAGAACTATCCGGCCCGGCCGGTCAAAATTGTGGTGCCCTTTCCACCCGGTGGCCCCACCGATGTCATGGGCCGCTTTGTGGCCACCAAGCTCGGTGAAGTCATGGGCCAGAGCTTTGTGGTGGAAAACCGCGCCGGTGCCGGCGGCACCATCGGCTCGGACACGGTGGCGCAAGCACCGGCTGATGGCTACACCTTGCTCTATGGCAGCACCAGC
>JAFMJA010000114.1 GCA_017853735.1 Burkholderiaceae bacterium
GTGATGGAAGCGAGCCACTATTGCATGGCCTGGCGCGGCGTCAAAGACATGGATAGCAAGATGATCAATTCGGTCATGCGCGGCGTGTTCTTGAAAGATTCGAACCTGCGCCGAGAATTTTTGTCGCTTATTCCCAAAAGGAGCTGACCATGCTGGTTCGCTTGCTCTATGCCAGCCGGGCTGTGGACACCAGCCCGGCTTCGATCGAGACCATCCTTTCCCAGTCGCGTCAGTACAACCCCATCTATGGCATCACCGGGATTCTTTGCTATGGCGGCGGCATTTTTTTGCAGGCGATCGAGGGTGGACGCGACGCAGTGAGCGAGTTGTATGGGCAGATCCAGGCTGATCCTCGCCACACCCATGTGGTCCTGTTGCATTACGAAGAAATCTCTGAGCGGCGCTTCAGCAGCTGGACCATGGGCCAGGTCAATCTGGAGCGGGTTAATGCCTCGATCGTCCTCAAGTACTCAGAACGACCTGAACTGGACCCTTACGCTGTTTCTGGCAAGGTTTCTTTGGCCTTGCTGGAGGAGCTGATCGCTACCGCCGCGATCATCGGCCGTGCCTGAGACTTGCAGCCTTGCAAGCGCTAAGTCAGGCTGAATTGCCCCTGCTGCTGGGTTGCGACTTTTCCAGCCGTCCTTCCCGCCAAAAGCCGATCGTACTGGCCCTGGGGCGCGCGCGTGGGCAGCGGGTGGAACTGCAAGGCCTGGAATTTCTGCCATCGCTGGATGATTTTGGCAAATGGCTGAGCCAGCACGGCCCCTGGCTGGGAGCTTTTGACTTTCCCTTCGGTTTGCCACGCGAATTGGTCGAAACACTGGACTGGCCCCTGGACTGGCTTGGATGCATACAGCATTACGCCAGCATGAGCCGCGAGTCGATTCGTGATCGCTTTGCTGCGTTCTGCCAGGCCCGCCCGGCTGGCTCCAAATTTGCCCATCGTCAAACCGATCGTCCAGCCCGCTCCAGCCCCTCAATGAAATGGGTCAATCCGCCGGTGGCCTTCATGTTGCATGCCGGTGTGCCGCTGTTGCTGCAGGCTGGCGTCCATTTGCCGGGACTTTGCTCGGGTGATCCTCGGCGCGTTGCGCTGGAAGGCTATCCCGGCTTGCTCGCGCGCGAGGTGCTGGGCTCGCGCAGTTACAAGAGCGACCAGCGCGAAAAGCAAACTGCAGATCGGCTGATCGCGCGCAAAGACCTTGTCACCGCCTTGGAGCATGGCCAAACCCGGCTTGGCCTGAGCTTGCGCCTGAGCCATGCCCAGCGCGATCTCCTGGCCGATGATGCCCGCGGCGATGCCTTGGATGCCGTGCTTTGCCTTCTTCAGGCCGCCTGGGCCGCCCAGCAAGGTGCACCGCGCTACGGACTGCCAAGGCAATTCGACCCGCTGGAAGGATGGATCCTTACTGTCTGAAGCGGGTCCCTGGCTGAGTCAGGTCGTGATCAGCACTTTACTAGCCAAGCTTTGGTGAGCTCTGTCAGGCATTGAGGAAGGCGTTACAGTGTCAGCTAACTGAAGCAAGCGGTTTTTATCGCAAGAATTGAATGCACATCAATTGGTGCAGGCCCTGGCTGGCCAGATCCCATGTGCTGCTGTTGTTGCTGGCCCTCGCGGGCCTCGTGCCATCAGTGGCCCACAGCGCACGCTGGGTGGGCGCAGTGACCTATGTTACCGATGGCGACACCCTTTGGGTCCAGCCCGAAGATGGCAGCCCGGCGCGAAAAATAAGGCTTGATGGGATTGACGCCCCCGAAATCTGTCAGCCCTACGGTCTTGAGGCACGCGATGCCCTGGCTGAGCGAGTGAGCTGGCAGCAGGTGGTGGTGATCAGTCGACGCACTGACGACTATGGTCGGCTACTGGCGCGTATTCAACTGCAGGGCTTGGACATCGGACAGTGGCTGGTACTCAACGGACTTGCCTGGTCTTACCGTTACCGGCACAGTGACGGGCCCTACGCTGCTGATGAAGCTCGTGCTCGCGCCAGCGGTGCTGGGCTCTGGCGTCAGGAGCGGCCGATGCCGCCCAGATTGTTTCGTCAGCGCCACGGACGCTGCTACTGAGCCAGGTCTGCGCGCCGGTTGGCGCAAACCGGGCAAGTGGCATTGCGCGGCAGCCTTAACTCGCTGAATTCCATATTGCGACCATCCAGCATCAGCAGGCGGCCGTGCAATGCTTGGCCAGCCCCGGAAATCAGCTTGAGTGCCTCGGCCGCCTGGACCGTGCCGATGATGCCGACCAGGGGGGCAAACACGCCCAGGGTGGCACACAGGGTTTCCTGAAAGTCCTCATCCGGCGGAAATACACAGGCATAGCAGGGATCCTGCGCTTGGCGGGTGTCGTAGACAGCCACCTGGCCGTCAAAACGGATGGCAGCTCCCGAGACCAGGGGTTTGCCATGGCTGACGCAGGCGCGGTTGACCAGATGACGGGTCACAAAGTTGTCGCTACAGTCAAGCACCACGTCCGCGCCGTCCACCAGCTGATCAAGCAGTGCTGCGTCAGCGCGTTGACTGACTGCATGCACGCGCACCTCGGGGTTGAGTTCTTCAATAGCCTGCTTGATGGATTCGGTTTTCAGGCAGCCCACCCGCTCCTGGGTGTGCGCCACCTGACGCTGCAGATTGGTCACATCCACCCTGTCATGGTCCACCACAGTGATCTGCCCGATGCCTGCGGAGCCTAAGTAAAGTGCCACCGGCGAGCCCAACCCGCCAGCGCCAATCACCAGGGCATGGCTGTTGAGAATGCGTTGCTGACCTTCAATGCCGACTTCTTCGAGCAGGATATGACGCGAGTAGCGCAGCAGCTGATCGTCGGTCATGCGCTCGGCAAGGCTCAGTTGTCCTTGGGGGGATCCTTGCGCTCGGCCAGGGTCTTGCTGACCACCACCGGCCGGCCCTGCAACTGGTTGAGTGCTTGTTGCAGTTGAAAATCCTTGTCGCTGCCAAATTCGGGGGCGCGTCGTTCCTGGGGCGGCTTCTTGGATTCTTCCTCCAGTTTTTTCAAGGCCTCATCACGCGCTTTTTCTCGGGCCGGATCTTTTTGCTCTGTACTCTGGCCGTTGCTCAGGTGCTTTTCCAGGTCAGCCTCGCGCATGCGCAAGGCTGCAAAAAGATTGCCTTCGGGAGTCTCGTCAAGCATGACATCAGGAACAATGCCTTTGGCCTGAATCGATCGGCCGCTGGGGGTGTAGTAGCGCGCGGTGGTGATTTTCAAGGCGGAGTCCGGACCCAGTGGACGCACGGTCTGAACCGATCCCTTGCCAAAGGTCTGGCTGCCCATGACGATGGCTCGCTTGTGATCCTGCAATGCGCCGGCCACGATTTCACTGGCTGAAGCTGAACCTTCGTTGACCAGTACCACCAGGGGCAGGCTCTTGACTGCAGCTGGCAAACGTCTGAGCGGGTTGTTACCGCGGCGTTGATAGAACTCCGGTGCGGCCTTGTAAACGAATTTGCTTTCGTCAATCTGTCCGTTGGTGGAAACCACGGTCACGTTTTCCGGCAAAAAAGCAGCCGATACCGCTACGGCCGCATCCAGCAGGCCGCCAGGATCGTTGCGCAAGTCAAGCACCATGCCCTTGAGTGGAGGACCCTGCTGATAGAGCTCTTCAATCTTGCGCACAAAGTCATCCACCGTGCGTTCCTGGAACTGGCTCAGACGCAACCAGGCATATCCGGGCTCGATCATCTTGGCCTTGACCGATTGGGTCTTGATCTCTTCACGGACGATGGTGACCGGAAAGCTGCGGTTTTCATCTTTGCGGTAGATGGTCAGGATCACCTTGGTGCTGGGCTCTCCGCGCATGCGCTTGACGGCTTCGTTGAGCGTCAGCCCACGCACCGCAGTCTCGTCGATACGGGTGATCAGGTCGCCGGGTTTGAGACCCGCGCGGTAGGCGGGCGAACCTTCGATTGGGGAAACCACCTTGACCAGGCCATCTTCCTGGGTGATTTCGATGCCGACGCCAACAAAGCGGCCGCTGGTGCCTTCACGGAACTCCTTGAAGGTCTTTTTGTCGAAATACTGGGAGTGTGGATCCAGGCTGGAGACCATGCCGGAGATGGCATCGGTAATCAGTTTCTTCTCATCCACCGGTTCCACATAATCGGACTTGATCAAGCCGAAAACAGCTGCGAACTGCTGCAGTTCTTCCAGGGGCAGCGGCGCCAGGGTGCCGCGTGCCACGGTCTGAATGGATACCGTGGTCAGCGCACCCGCCAGCGCGCCCAATGAAACCCAACCGGCAATCTTAAGTTTTTGACCCATATATTTCCTCTGAGCGCAATATACACGCTTGTCTGCTAAGACATCGACCAGGCGCTCAAGTTCCCTAGGATCAGAGGTGATATGCCAGTTGGTGGCTCAGGCCTTGCCCTGGGAAGCTACGGCTGCTGCAGCCCGGGCTGCAGCTTCGGCGTCGCCCAGGTAATAGTGCCTAACAGGTTGCAGGTTGGCATCTAGCTCGTAGACCAGAGGAATGCCATTGGGAATGTTCAGGCTGACAATGTCCTGGTCCGAAATTCCGTCCAGGTACTTGACCAGGGCCCGTATGGAATTGCCATGTGCAGAAACCACCACGCGCCGGCCAGCGCGGATGGCAGGCGCCATCACTTCGTTCCAGAAGGGCAGCACCCGGGCCACCGTGTCTTTCAGGCACTCGGTCAGAGGAATCTGTCCCTGGGGCAGGGTCTGGTAACGCCGGTCACCCCGCTCGCAACGCGGATCGTTTGGTTGCAGCGCTGGCGGCGGCGTGTCATAGCTGCGGCGCCAGATCAGGACCTGCTGGTCACCATATTGTTTGGCCATCTCGGCCTTGTTGAGCCCTTGTAGAGCACCGTAGTGGCGTTCATTGAGTCGCCAATCCTTGACCACCGGCAGCCAGGTGCAATCCATTTCATCGAGGCAGTACCACAGGGTATGAATGGCACGCTTGAGCACACTGGTGTAGGCCAGGTCAAATTCATAGCCTTCGGCCTTGAGCAGCTTGCCGGCCGACATGGCCTGAGACACGCCGGTGGGGGTCAAATCCACATCTGTCCAGCCCGTAAAGCGGTTTTCCAGATTCCAGACCGATTCGCCGTGGCGGATGAGAACAAATTTGTACATGTTAGGGGCGTGAGTTGGTGGGTAAATGGCACACTGGCTCGCTGGGGAAATGACAGAGCATCAGCAGCGCAGGTCCTGTCATTTTAGAATGCGATTCTTTCCATCTGCGCCTGTGGGCATCTACAAGTGAAATTTCTAATCGACAACTGGACCCTGGTCCTGCTCGCCGTGAGTTCTGGTGGCCTGCTGCTGTGGCCTGCTATACGGGGCGCCAGCGGGGGATCTCTTACCGCCAATGCTGCGGTTCAACTGATCAATCGCGAAAAGGCTGTGGTCATTGATGTTTGCGAGGCCAATGAATATGCCAACGGCCATGTCAGTGGCGCCAAGCATATTCCCCTGGCGCAACTCAAGCAACGCCTGCCTGAGATGGTCAAAAACAAGGAGCTGCCAGTGATCTTTGTCTGCCAAAGCGGCATGCGCTCAGGCAGTGCCATGCGTATTGCCAAGGGCTTGGGCTATCCGAAAGCGCAGTCCCTGGCCGGTGGGCTGTCAAGCTGGCAAGCGGCCAGTCTGCCGGTCGAACGGGGCTGAGTATTTATTCAACGGAGCTATTGAATGCAAGCTGTCAAGATGTACACCACTGCGGTCTGCCCTTATTGCGTCCGTGCCAAGCAAATCCTGCTGGCCAAGGGCGTGACCCAGATTGAGGAAATCCGGGTTGATACCGACCCGGCTGCGCGCAGCCATATGATGGAAATCACCGGTCGGCGCACCGTGCCGCAAATCTTCATTGGCCAGACCCATGTGGGTGGCTGCGATGACCTGATCGCGCTCGACGGTCGGGGTGGCCTGTCGCCCTTGCTCAACGCAGCCTGAGATAATCCAGCTATCCGATCCGACTTGCCCGCTTCGGAGCCGATCCGGGGCGGGCTTTGTTTTTACCGAAAGTAGCCCATGCAAGAACCCGTATTCCAGATCCAGCGTGTTTACCTGAAGGAGGCCTCGCTGGAGCAGCCCAATTCACCAGCTATCCTGTTGAGCCAGGAGCAGCCTTCGGTGGATATCCAGATGGGCGTGCAAGTCACCCAGGTTGCCGAGGGCGTGGTCGAGGTGGCTGTGGCCGCCACGGTGCATACCCAGATTGGCGAGCAGACGGTTTACCTGGCCGAAGTCAAACAAGCCGGGATCTTTGAAATCCGCAATATTGCAGAAGATCAGATGGCGCCGGTCATGGGCATTGCATGCCCGCAGATTGTTTACCCCTACCTGCGGGGAAATGTGGCTGACCTGATTCAGCGTGCCGGGTTTCCTCCGGTACATCTGGCGGAAATCAATTTCCAGTCCATGTATGAACAGCAGCAAGGCGAGCAAGCCGAACTGCAGTAGGTCGTCAGATTCCCCTGATCGCAGGCCCGGGTCGCCATGAAGATGCTTGTGCTGGGTGCTGGGGCTTGGGGGACGGCGCTGGCCGTCAGTGCCAGCCGCCATGCCCAGGCGGCACACCGTGTCAGCTTGTGGGTGCGTGATCGTGAACAGGCGCAGGCTATGTCTGCGACGAGGATCAACACCCGCTATCTGCCCAACATTACCCTTCCTGAATCGCTGACCATACACAGCGAAGATAATCCTGCCGATCTGGCGCGGGCCCATGAGTTGGTGGTGGTGGCAACCCCAATGGCCGGCTTGCGTGCCACCTTGCTGGCCGTGCGCGATTGCGCCAGACCGGTGGCCTGGCTGTGCAAGGGCTTCGAGGCTTCCCGTGATGGAGCGCCAGGCCTGTTGGGGCATGAGGTCCAGCAGCAGGTCGCTCCCAAGTTGCTGGCAGGTGTGCTCAGTGGCCCCAGTTTCGCGCAGGAAGTGGCAATTGGCCAGCCCACAGCCCTGGTGGCTGCCAGTACCAGCCGCGAAGTGCGCGAAGCGCTGGTGGCAGCTTTTCATAACCATACCCTGCGGGTCTATGTCAACGAGGACATCGTAGGTGTGGAAGTTGGCGGTGCAGTCAAGAATGTGATGGCGATTGCCACGGGCTTGTGCGACGGCCTGCAACTGGGTCTCAATGCCCGCGCAGCGCTGATCACCCGAGGGCTGGCCGAGATGACCCGCCTGGGTGTGGCCCTTGGGGCACGGGCAGATACCTTTATGGGCTTGTCGGGCCTTGGTGATCTGGTGCTGACTGCGACCGGGGATCTCAGCCGTAACCGAAAGGTGGGCCTGTTGCTGGCCAGAGGCCAAAGCTTACAGGAGGCGGTGGCGTCTTTAGGTCATGTGGCCGAGGGGGTCTATTCCGCCCGAACTGTGGTGCAGCGGGCCCAGGCTCTGGGCGTGGCGATGCCAATTGCTGAAGCGGTACTGGCCTTGCTGGATGGACAACTGCGGCCGGCTGAAGCGGTGGCAGCTCTCATGGGCCGCGAGCCTACCCAGGAGCAATGAACACCATCCCTAGGCACTGGAAGAGCTTTTTTCAACCCGTTGCCGGATATGGCCCATTGCCTCTTGCACCTGATCGACCAGGATCAGGCACAGCTCGCCTGCCTGCAGTCGGTCAAGGGCGGTATCAATGGCGAGAAATTCTCCATACACTTCCTCTACCTGGTGTGTGCGGGGTGCGCCGCTCAGGCCCTCACGTAGCAGGGTCAGCACCTCGCCATCGGCGCGTCCTCGCTGGCATGCGTCCTGGTAAAGCACCACCTCATCAAAAGCAGTACCCAGTATGCGGGTCTGCTCTCGGATGTCCTCGTCGCGCCGATCACCTGCCCCACTGATGACCACCGAGCGGCGTGTGGCGGGAAGAGCTGCCACCGCACTGACCAGGGCCCCCATGGCGTCAGGGTTGTGGCCATAGTCCGCGATCACGGTGGCACCGCGGAAATTGAAGACATTGAAGCGACCCTGGGCATTGTCCTGGTCGTTGGCAAAGCTGGCCAGTCCGCTGCAGACCTCATCCCAATCCAGACCAAGAGCCCAGGCGGCGGCGACGGCTGCCATCACATTTTCGACCTGAAAGCCTATCAGGCCACCATGCGTCAGTGGCACCTCTGACAGAGGCACGCTTTTTCGCCAGTTTCCTTCTGCAATGACCAGTTTCCCATCCTCGGAGTAGACAACGCGCCTGCCCTGGGCCAGGTGGGTCGCCATCACCGGATGGTTACGGTCCAGGGCAAAGAAGGTGACCGCTGCCCCCCGGGTCTGGGCCGCCATGGCCGCCACAATCGGGTCAGCGGCATTGAGCACGGCCATG
>JAFMJA010000115.1 GCA_017853735.1 Burkholderiaceae bacterium
CGGCGGCCGTGAACAGCGCCTCTTGCTTCGGCACGGCGGGTGCTGCTGCAGGCGGCGTTGCAGCCGGGCTGCTTGCTGCGTCGGCTCGCTTGTCCTTGCTGATCGAGCCGGCCGGCGACATGCGCTGGATCAGCGCGCGCAATTGGGCGCTGCGTTCGGGGTCTTTCTCATGGGCCAGGCTGTCCTTGATCTGCTCCAGGCTGGGGCGCTCGACAATCCAGCGCAGCAGAGATTTCTCGCGCGCGTCCAGGCCTTCGGGCGAAATCTGGGTGCCGCCATAGACCAGCATGGCCCGCACCTGGGCACCGGGAAATTTTTCCAGCAACTGGAGCAGCAGCAGGGCCTCGTGCGAGGGCAGGGCGCCCGCGTCATGCACCACCCAGATCTTCAAGCCTTTGGCACTGTGGTCTGGTTGCAGCGCTTCGGCCATGGGCAGGTCGGCCAGCACCTGGTTGAATTTCTGCACGATGGCATCGGCATCGTCCGGAAAAAATGGCTTGATCTCGCAGTCAGGCAGCTCTCTCTGCAGACGCTCCAGCAGGCACTCCTTGTAGTGCTCGGCCAGCGCCTGTACCGGAGAAATCAGGGCCAGGCTTTTGCCCTCGCGGGTGAGCGCGTTCAGGGCCGATTCGTAGCGGATGCGGTCGAGAATTTGAAAGAAATGGGGTTCCATGGCGCAGATGACTCAGTGGGTCAATTTTGCGCGAGTTTTCCGTCGGCGTCGAACAGCATGGAGCGTGGCACTTTGGGGCTTGGTTTGGCCATGGGCTCCTGCCCCGGGCGCACATCGGCCAGGCTGAAGACATAGGCAATCACCTGGGCCACCGCCAGATACAGAGCTTCGGGGATGGACTGGTCTTCCTTGGTGGTGAAGTACAGGGCACGGGCCAGGGCCGGTGCGGCAAACATTTCCACCCCATGGGCGTGCGCCTCCTCGCGAATGCGCGCGGCCATGTGGTCGGCCCCCTTGGCCAGCAGGATAGGCGCCCCATCGCTGGTGGGGTCGTAGGACAGCGCCACCGCAAAGTGCTCCGGGTTGGTGATGACCACATCGGCCTCCTTGACCTTCTGGATCATGCGGGCGTTGGCCATTTCGCGCTGACGCGCCCGGATGGCTGCCTTGACTTCGGGCCGGCCCTCCATGTCCTTGAGCTCGTCCTTGACCTGCTGCTTGGTCATCATCATGCGCTTTTTGAAGCTGAAGCGCTGATAGGGCACATCGATCATGGCGATCAGCAACAGGCTCATGGACAGCCACAGGGCCGACTCGGCAATCATGTGGCCCGCGGCGGCCAGCGCCGGCTCCAGGCCCATCTGGCCCAGCACCATGAGCTGGTCCATCTGCCGGCTCACCAGGATCCACATCACAGTGGCAACCAGAGAAAATTTCAGAATGGATTTCCCCAGCTCGACCAGCGAGCGCGCACCCAGCATGCGGCCCAGACCGGTGAGCGGGTTGATCTTGCTGAAGTTGGGCAGGATCGATTTGGGCGCAAAAAGGTATCCGCCGGTGGCGCCGCTGGCCAGCACTGCTACCACCAAGGTGAGCAGGAGGATGGGCAGGATCAGCAGCAAACCCTCACCCATCTGGTGCAGGAAGGTGGTGCCCAGCATCTGCGGGTTGTCCAGGGTCTTGCGGTCAAAGCTGAAGCCTTTGGCAAAGAGGGTGCTGATGCGGTGCACCCAGGCGTCGCCAATCAGGTACATCAGCAGCATGGCCCCGATCGTGACCGCCGCGGCGGGCAGTTCGATCGAGCGTGCCACCTGCCCGTCCTCGCGTGCCTTGCGCAGGTGTCGCGAGGTCGGCTCTTCGGTTTTTTCTGCGCTGGTCTCAGCCATAGCCTTGCTCCTTTATTGCAGGCCCACCAGGGTTCGGACCTGGCTGAAGCCTTGCAGCCACAGCCATTGGGTGCGCGCGCCGATGCTGGGCATGGCCAGCACCAGCACACCAAAGCCGGCAAAAATCATGGCCGGAAAGCCGACCGAAAAGATATTGAGGCTGGGCGCAGCGCGGGTGGTGATGCCAAGGCCGATATTGATCAGCAGCAGCGCCACCATCACCGGCAGTGCGGTCAGCAGCGCGCCCAGAAAGAGCATGGAGCTCCAGACGGTCAGTTGGCGCCAGGCCAGGTCGGTGACCAGGCTTTTGCCGACCGGCAGGGAGTTGAAGCTCTCCACTACCAGGCTGATCAGCATGGCATGGCCGCCCATGCCGACAAAAATCAGGGTGGCCAGCACCAGCAGGAACTGGCTGATCACCGGCACATTGCCCATATTGGGATCAATCATGGTGGCCATGGACAGGCCAATTGCATTGGCAATCGATTGGCCAGCCACCAGGATGGCAGCGGTGACCACCTGCAGCATCAGGCCCATGAGCAGGCCGATCATGATCTGGTTGCCGATTTCCAGCAGGCCACCCGCGCTCAAGGGGTCCAGGTTGGGCCAGGTGTGCAGGGGATAGACCAGCCAGGTGATCGAGAGGGCCAGCACGATGCGGATGCGCAGGTTGATTGCCCGCAAGGAGAAGATGGGTGCAGCCACCAGCATAGCCGAGATACGCAGCATCGGCCAGAGCAGGGCGTAAAAATGCGCCAGCAGGTCTGGGGCTGTGAATTCCATGGCTTTAGGTGAAAAGTCCAGGGATGCGTTGGAACAGGGCCCGGGTGAAGTCCACCAGGGTGACCACCTGCCAGCCACCGACGATCGCCAGGGTGGCGGCCAGGGCGGCGAGCTTGGGAATGAAGCTCAGGGTGGCCTCGTTGATCGAGGTGGCTGCCTGCAGCACGCCGATGATCAGGCCGACAAACAGGGCTACTGCCAACAGCGGCGCAGAAATCAGCACGGTCATCCACAAGGCCTGTTGGCCCAGATCTACAACGGTTGAAGTATCCATGGCGAGTTTCCTAGGTGGCAAAGCTGGCGGCCAGCGAGCCCAGGATCAGGCTCCAGCCATCGACCAGCACGAACAGCATGAGTTTGAAAGGCATGGAGATCATCATGGGCGAGAGCATCATCATGCCCATGGACATCAGCACGCTGGAGACAATCAGATCGATCACTACAAAGGGGATGTAGATCAGAAAGCCGATGGTGAAAGCGCTCTTGAGTTCGGAGGTGATGAAGGCCGGCACCAGGGTGGCAAAGGGCACATCGGCCGAGGTGAGCGCATCGGGCTTGTTGGCCATCTGCATGAACAGCTGGATGTCGTCTTCGCGGGTCTGCTTGAGCATGAAGCCGCGCAGCGGGCCCTCGGCTGCAGCCAGGGCCTTGTCAAAGGCCATGCTGCTGTTCATATAGGGCGCGACCGCATTGTTATAGACCTCGGTCAACACCGGTGACATGATGAACAGGGTGAGGAACAGGGCCAGCCCGACCAGCACGGTGTTGGGCGGAGTCTGGCCGGTGCCCAGGGCCTGGCGCAGGATGGACAGCACAATGATCACCCGGACAGATGCGGTCATCATGAGCAGAAAAGAGGGCAGCAGGGTGAGCGATGTCATCAGCGCCAGCACCTGCAGGGTCAGGCTGTACTGCTGGCTGCCTTTGGGGCCGCCGGTCACATTGACCATGGGAATGCCCTGGGCCTGGGCCCAGACTGGCAGGGCCAGCAGCAAAAGCATGGCCAGGCCGAGCAGGTACTGCTTACGGCGCATGGTGGGCTCCGGTGAGTTCGTTGAGGTCAAAGCGCGCGCTGCTGCCGGTCGTCGGGGTGATGCTGCCATCCTGGCTCCAATGGGCCAGGGCGGTGAGCTGGGCCGGGCTCATGCCGATCAGCACCTGCTGCCCGTCGACCTGCACCAGGGCCAGCTTGTGGCGGGTGTTCAGGCTCAGGCTTTCGATGAGTTGCAGGCGGCGTCCGCGGCTGTGGCCGGAGATCTTGGTCTGCATGCGCCGAAGCAGCCAGAGCAGGCCGCCCATCAAGGCGATGACCAGGGCAAAGCTGCCGATCAGGCGCACCAGATCGGCGCCAGAGAGTCCTGTGGTCATGGTTTATCTCACAAGTTCTTCATACGCTCGGAGGCTGGCGCCACCCGAGTGAGGCGCACACCGTAGCGGTCGTTGACCAGCACGATTTCGCCCTGCGCCACCACGGTGTTGTTGACCAGCAGGTCCAGCGGCTCGCCGGCGATGCGGTCGAGCTCGACCACGCTGCCCTGGGTCAGTCGCATGAGGTCGCGAATCTTGATCATGGCCCGGCCGACCTCGATCGACAGGGTGACAGAAATGTTCTGCAACACCTCAGGATTGATCTGGCGCTGGTTGTTGGCCGATTCCGTGTTTTCAACTGTTGTGTCTGACATGGTGTTTTCCTGAAAAGTTATTGCAGGTTGGGGATGCAGGCGCGTTCAATCTGCACCGCAGTCTGGGCGCCCACGCTGCCGGATTGCACATCGAAGGCGGGCATGCCATTGACCAGCATGCGCGCGTATTCGGGTTTCTTGAAAAATAGAATGTCGCCTTCTTCCATGGCCTCGATCTGGCCAAAAGAGGTCTCGATCGCGCCCAGCACCACCCGCAGTTCCAGGCTTGCGCTGTTGACAGCCACGGCCAGTTCGTCGGCCCACTGCTTGTCGGATTCCTCGTTGCCATCACCGGTCTGTACCCGGCTGCGCAGGAGTTCGCGGATGGGTTTGAGCGAGGCGTAGGGATAGACCAGGTCGAAGAAGCCACGCGCTTCCAGACCGTTTTCAGCTTCGAAGCGGCTCAGAATGACCAGGTCGTTTTCGTCGGCAATCTGGGCAAATTGCGGGTTGATCTCGGAGTTCACCAGCTCGAATTCCAGCGGCAGCACCGGTGACCAGGCTTCCTTCAGGCAGCGGAAGAACACCTCCAGGATCATGTTGATGATGCGGGTTTCTGTGGGCGTGAACAGACGCCCGGAGGGCAACTGCCCCACACCCTTGCCAAAGCCGCCAAAGAAACTGTCCAGCGAGCTGAACACCACAGTGGGGTCAAGCACCACGATGGAGTAGCCGCGCAAGGGGTTCATGCGGATCACATTGACCGACATCGGGGCCTGCAAGCCCTTGAGGTAGTCGCCAAAGCGCACGATCTGCACCTGGGTGGGATTGACCTTGGGGCTGCTGCGCAGCATCTCCACCAGGCCCAGCCGGAACATGCGGATGAAGCGCTCGTTGATCATGTCCAGCGAGGTGACATTGACCCCCAGGCTGCTGTCTTCGCTGGCCAGGTCGTGCTTCTTGACCCTGGCCGTGGTGTTGAAGCCAGTATCTACCGGGATCGATCCGTCCTGCACGCCTTCGGCCAGCGCCGAGAGCTCGTCAGGGGTTAACAGGTTGGTGGCCATGGGGTCTGTCTGGGTGAGGTGATCGATTTACTGGATGACCATATTGGTGTAGAGCACTTCTTCAATGCCGCCAAAGTCTTCGTATTTCTCCAGCAGGGAATTCATGGCATTGCGGATCTTGCGGGCCAGCTCCACGCGAAATTCGGGTTTGTTGATGTCGCTCTCAGGCACCTGGCGCAGCACATCGAGCACCGCCGAGCGCAGGGCCAACTCATGCTTTTTGACATTTTCAAAAACCCGCTCGTCGTAATGGGTCATGAGGGCCAGCGAGACCGACATGACTTTTTTGGAGTTCATCAGATTGACCAGAAAATCTTTCTCGATCTGCATGTACTGGTAATCAAAACGGGTGATTTCCGGCGACTTCTTGGACAGCTTGCTTGGCTTGGCGTCCTTTTTGTCCTTGGGGTTTGCGCCTTTCTCGGCCGCTTCGGCGCTCTCCGGATCCACCGGGGGCTTGGGATTGAAGTAACCTGAAAAGAACAGGGTGCCAAACACCGTTCCAGCCAGGAGAACAAGCAGGCCAACAACCCCCAGGATGATCTTGACGATCGACTTCTTGGGCTTGACTTCTGCTTCGTCGCCTGTTTCTTCTTCCGGCGCTGCGTTAGCTGCTGTTGCCATGTTTTACCTCTTCATGTCCTAGTTGGGGTGGGTCATTCAAAAAGCACTTTTGAATTAGACCATTTCATCCCATCCCTCGGCAGATTTTGCTCTGGGTGCCTCAATTTTCAAAACCGTTTCCTGACTTGACTCTGTCTTGGCGATGCTGCTGAGCTCGGGCGTTTGCCGGGGTGTCGGATTTCCGCCAGTTTTCTGCTGACCATCGCTATTTACCCATACGTTAGCAACAGTCATGCCTGCCTGGGCCAGGTTGTCACGCAATCTGGCCGAACCCTGGGCCAAAAGCTCGCGGGTCAGGGGGTTGTCGGACTTGAACAGGGCATCCAGACCGCCTGCATTCATGTCCAGTTCAACCGAAATCTTGCCCAAATGGGCGGGCTTGAGGCGCAACTCCAGCTTCCACTGGCCTTGCTCAATTTGCTGCTGCAGGCGCTCGCTCAGGGCCTGCCCGAGCTTGTCGGCCAATTGCGCAATCTGCTCAGCCCGGTTTGGGCCACTGGCCGCGAGTGCCTCGGCCGGGCTTTTTTCGCTCAGGGTCAGGCTGGGGGTGCTCTGGCCGGAATGAACAATCTGGGCCCGGTTGTCATTATTAAAGGTGGCCGATACGGTGCCCAGCCCATTGCCGGTATCTGTGGCCGAGCCGATATTGGCGCCACTCAGGTCAATTTCCAGTTCGGGCAGCGCGCCGCTTTTGCCCGACAGCAGGCCATCGACCAGGTTGGCCCAGGGCTGCGCCTGATCGCTGCCTGCGGCCTTGGCCAGCTGGCGCGTCATGTTTTCCCAGGCCGGCATAAAGCGCATGCGCATCACATCCAGAGGGCCTGGCTCAGGGGCTGTTTCAGCTGCGGAGGGCTGAAGATCGGGTGCAGCGCCAAGCTGTTTCAGTGTGGCCGAGGCGCCGCTGGCCGCCAGCAAGCTGGCCAGGGTATTGGGGCTGACACTGGCCTGTGGATCGGTTTCGGGCGGCAAATTACTGAGGTTTTGACCCAGAACCGGTTTGGCCGCGGCAGCTTCGATCAGCAGGGTTTTGGCCAGGCTGTCCGGTGAGCTGGGGTCGATCCGGCCCAGGCCCTCCGCCTGCTGCGCGCTGGCAAACCAGCTGGGGGTCATGGGCGGGGCCAGGACGGGGGCGTCGGCAGAATTGTTTAAATCCACAGCTGTGGCTGCGTCTTTGTCGGCGTTTTTACCCCCCCTGGGGTCTAGCCCGTCTATTCCAATCAGTGTGCTGCTGGGGCTCTTCAGGTCGCTCAAGTCCCCAAACAGGGCTTGCACTGCGCCATCTGTCAGGCCCTGGGCCCGGGCAAAGGCGGCCAGGCTGTTGGCATCGGGTTGCGGGGCATCCGCGGTGATCAGGGCAAACTTGTTGCCCAGGCTTAAAGATTGCAAGCCGTTCTGGCTTGCCGTCGAACCCCCAGCGGCAAGATCTTGCCGCTGGGCATCGGGCAGCATGGAGCGCATCAGGTTGGCAAATTCCTTGCCCAGCATCGGGTTGCGGCCGATGCTCCTGGGCCCGGAGGGTGGCGCGCTATCCCCGATATTCAGGGTGTTCGGGGCAGTAGCGGTCAGAAAATTGAGGTTGGCGTCCATGCTTATTCCAGTCGTTTGGCCAGGTGCTTACCGGTGCTTTTGCGCCGGGACAACTGGAATCAAGCAAAAAGCGTGACCGGACAGGCCTTGCCGCCTGCGATCGGACCTGTCGTCTTTTGGGTGGCATGAACTTTGCTCACCATCGGGCATGAGCACCCTTACCCTGTCATCGGTTCGACAGAGCCTCAACAAGTTCGACTACACCGGCCTGGGCCTGCCCCTGCTGGTGCTTTTGATCATGGCCATGCTGGTGGTGCCCCTGCCGCCACTGCTGCTGGATGTGATGTTCACCTTCAACATCGCCTGCAGCCTGGTGATCATCATGATCGCCATTGGCACCCGCAAGCCCCTGGAGTTCTCCAGCTTTCCTTCGGTGCTGCTGATCGCCACCATGTTGCGGCTGGGCCTGAATGTGGCCTCCACCCGGGTGATCCTGGTCAACGGCCATGAGGGCCATGAAGCCGCTGGCAAGGTGGTGGCGGCGTTTGGCGAGTTTGTGATCGGCGGCAACTATGTGGTCGGTTTCATCGTCTTCGCCATCCTGATGATCATCAACTTCATCGTGGTCACCAAGGGCGCGGGCCGGGTCTCGGAAGTCAACGCACGGTTCACCCTGGACGCCATGCCGGGCAAGCAGATGTCGATCGACGCCGATCTCAATGCCGGCGTGATTGACCAGGAGACTGCGAAAAAACGGCGCGAAGAACTGTCCCAGGAGTCAGAC
>JAFMJA010000116.1 GCA_017853735.1 Burkholderiaceae bacterium
AGCTCGATTACGAAGCCGAGCTGGCAGTGGTGATCGGCAAAAAAGCACGCCACCTGACCAAAGAAAATGCGCTGGATTGCGTCGCCGGTTACACCTGCTGCAACGACGGCAGCATCCGCGACTACCAGCGCAAGACCAATCAGTGGACGATTGGCAAGAACTTTGACCAGACCGGCCCGCTCGGCCCCTGGCTGGTCACCCCCGATGAACTGCCGCCCGGCGCGGCCGGCCTGCGCATCCAGTCGCGCCTGAACGGCAAGATCATGCAAGACGCCAACACCAATGACTTTTTGTGGAATGTGGTGGAGTCGCTGGTCATCATCACCGAGTGCCTGACCCTGGAGCCCGGCGATGTGATCATCACCGGTACGCCTGCTGGCGTGGGCTACGCCCGCACGCCACCGGTGTGGATGGCGCCTGGCGATGTGTGCGAGATCGACATCGAAGGCGTGGGCGTGCTGTCCAATACCATTGCGGATGAAGTCTGAGCGCTGCCAAGCTATTCTGCGGAGCCAACAAAAAGCCCGGCCGGAGCGCCGGGCTTTTTTTTGGCCAAGGGCTCAGGCGCTCAAGAAGCCGTCCCAGACCAGCTTGCAACCTGTCAAAAACAGGCCCAGATAGACCAGCTGATAAAACAGTTTGGGGCTGATTCGGCGCGCCATCCAGACCCCCATGACCACCCCCAGCGGCACCACTGGAAGCAGCACCAGCGAGGTGGCCATATTGCGCAGGTCCAGCAAGCCGAGCATGGCATACGGGCCCCACTTGGCCAGGTTGACGAAGAAGAACAGGTAATTCAGGGTGGAGGCATACACCAGCGGTGGCATGCGCAAAGGCAACACATAAGCGCTCAGGGGCGGGCCGCCGGCATGGGCCACAAAGCTGGTGAAGCCCGAAGTGACGGTGAGGATCGCGCCCACCCAGCGCGGCGGTGGCTTGCTGTTGGCATTGGGCGGGAAAAAAAAGCGCTGTGCCAGCGCCAGCAGGGTGAAGATGCCCACGATACCGGCCACCACTTTGGCATCAAGCAGGCCAAACAGCACTGCGCCGATCACCACACCCAGCAAAGCCCATGGCAATAGAAATTTGAAAAGTTGCTTGTCCAGGTCTTTGCGCAAGGCGCGTATGCCCATCAGGTCGATGGCTGTAAGCAGAGGCACCATGATCGCAGCAGCCTGCGGCACGGTCACAGTCAGCGCCATCAAGGGTGTGGCCAAAGATCCGAAACCCATGCCAAAACCGCTTTTGCTGATTCCAACCAGGAGCACAGCCGGTACGGCGACCAGATAGAAAAAAGGGTCGGTGATAAAGGGCAGATCCAAGAGAAGTCCCGTGAGAGGGTTGTTGTGATGTCAGGACAAATCAGGCTTTGGGTGCGGGCGTGATGACCGCCGCCTGAGCCTGGCGCATCATACCCGCGGCAAACCAGCTGGAAAGCTCAGGCCGCAGGTTTGCGCGCCACCAGGCCAATCAGGGCCGAGGGGCCGGCATGGCGGCTGCCCTCCTTGAGTTCGGCCTCGTATTCACGCAGGCTGAGCAGTTCCCAGCCGGCAAAGGCCTGTCGCAACAGGGCTTCGGTGTAGAGGTGCGACTCGATGCCCGGCCCGCCAGTTTTGTATTGCAGCTGCTTGGGGGTGTAGCCCAGCAGAATCAGCACGCCACCGGGCTTGAGGCAGCGATGGATATTGGCAAACTGGCGCTCGCGCATAGCGGGGTCGGCAAACTGCACAAAGATCACCACCGCCCCGTCATAGCGCTCGCTGCCGTGGTCGAAGCTGTCGCAATCGGCCAGGTTGTAGTTGACTTTTACCCCTTTGGATTGAGACAGCCGGCGCGCCTTGGCCAGCCCTTGTTCGGCAATGTCATAGGCATCCACCTGCAGGCCCTGCTGGGCCAGCCAGACGCTGTTGCGGCCCTCACCATCGGCCATGCACAGCACCCGCTGGCCGGGCTGAAAGATGCCGCCGTGCTCGTGCAGCCACACATTGGGTTCGCTGCCAAAAATATATTCCTCCGTAGCGAAACGCTGGTTCCAGGTGGCGGCGGCATCCTGAAAACCGGAGGATGTGGACATTGGATGATTCAAATTCCCAGATGGCACAACTTGCGGCAAATGAAAATGGCCAGCGACTTTAGGAACAGATATTGAAGATGTTTACACCCGCTCCAAAATCACCGCGATGCCCTGCCCTACCCCAATGCACATGGTGCACAAGGCGTAGCGGCCGCCGCTACGATGCAGCTGGTTGATGGCGGTAGTGGCCAGGCGCGCGCCCGAGGCACCCAGCGGGTGGCCCAGGGCGATGGCGCCGCCATTGGGGTTGACGCGCGGGTCGTCGTCGCGCACCCCCAGCAGACGCAAAACCGCCAGGCCTTGCGCGGCAAAGGCTTCGTTGAGCTCAATCACATCCATCTGCTCGATGCGCAGTCCAGTGAGCGCCAGCACCTTCTCGGTAGCAGGTGCCGGGCCAATGCCCATGATACGCGGCGCCACACCCGCGGTGGCCATGCCCACCACCCGAGCACGCGGGGTGAGGCCTTGCTGTTTGATCGCTGCTTCATTGGCCAACAGCAAGGCGCAAGCGCCATCGTTCACGCCCGAGGCATTGCCGGCGGTGATGGTGCCGCCTTCGCGCACGATCGGTTTGAGCTTGGCCAGCGCCTCCAGCGAGGTCTCGCGCGGGTGCTCGTCCTTGCTCACCACCAGCGCATCGCCTTTGCGCTGCGGGATGGTCACCGGAGTGATCTCGGCATCGAAGTAGCCCGCCTTTTGCGCTGCCACCGCCTTGAGCTGCGAGGCCAGGGCCATGGCGTCCTGGTCTTGCCGATTGACCTTGAACTCATCGGCCACATTCTCGGCCGTCTCGGGCATGGAGTGGGTGCCGTACTTCTGCTTCATCAGCTTGTTAATGAAGCGCCAGCCGATGGTGGTGTCAAAAATCTCGGCGCTGCGGCTGAAGGCGCTCTCGGCCTTGCCCATGACAAAGGGCGCGCGGCTCATGCTTTCCACCCCGCCGGCAATCATCAGGCTGGCTTCGCCCGACTTGATGGCGCGTGCCGCACTGCCCAGCGCGTCCAGACCCGAGCCACACAGCCGGTTGACGGTGGAGGCTGGCACCTCGGGCGGCAGCCCGGCCAGCAGGCTGGCCATTCGGCCCACATTGCGGTTGTCTTCGCCGGCCTGGTTGACGCAGCCGTAGATCACGTCGGTGAGGGCGTCCCAGTCGACCTGTGGGTTGCGCGCCATCAGCGCGGCAATCGGGATGGCGCCCAGGTCATCGGTGCGCACCGAGGAGAGCACGCCGCCGTAGCGACCAAAGGGGGTGCGGATGGCATCGCAGATAAAAGCTTGGTTCATCAGATAACTCGTTGGGTTAATTGGCGCAAGCGCACTCGGGCGCCGCTTAGGGACGTATGGGCAGGCCGACCAGTTGCTCTAGTTCGGCGTGGCTCAGGCCATCCACCTTGTCGATCAGCTTGAGCCCCTCGGGCGAGCACTCAAAGGTGGCCAGATCGGTATAGACCCGCTTGACGCAGGCAATGCCGGTGAGCGGGTAGCTGCACTGGGCCACGATCTTGCTCTCGCCTTTTTTGGTGAGCAGGTCCATCATCACCCAGGTCTGTAGCGCACCCACCGCCAGATCCATGGCGCCACCCACTGCGGGAATGGCGTCTTTCTCGCCGGTGGACCAGTTGGCCAGGTCGCCCTGCGGCGACACCTGGAACGCGCCCAGCACGCAGATATCCAGATGGCCGCCGCGCATCATGGCAAAGCTGTCGGTGTGGTGAAAGAACGAGCCGCCGGGCAGCAGGGTCACCGGCTGCTTGCCGGCGTTGATCAGGTCGTAGTCTTCCTGCCCGGGCACGGGGGCCGGGCCCATGCCCAGCATGCCGTTTTCGCTGTGCAGCAGCACTTCGCGGTTTTGGGGGATGTGGTTGGCCACCAGGGTAGGCTGGCCAATGCCCAGATTGACCACCGCGCCCTCGGCAATGTCCTGGGCAATGCGTGCGGCCAACTGGTCTTTGCTTCGTTTCTGATAACTCATTTTTTCTCCATCCACGAAATTGGGGTCAGAACCCAATTTCAGGCTTGCTCATTGCTTGAAGCCGCCGGCCTGGGTGGCCTGGCGCGGCACCTTGACGATTTGGCTGACGAAGAGAGCCGGGGTAACAATGGTCTCCGGGTCCATGGCACCGAGCTCGACAATCTCGTGCACGCTGGCCACAGTGCGCTTGCAGGCCATGGCCATGCTGGGGCCAAAGTTGCGCGCGGTCATACGGTAGGTGAGGTTGCCCCAGCGGTCACCGCTCTCGGCCTTGATCAGGGCCACATCGCCATGGATGGGGTATTCCAGCACATAGGGTTTGCCGTTGATGACTCGGGTTTCCTTGGGCGTGCCATCAGCATTTTTGGCCAGCTCGGTGCCATAACCAGTGGGCGTGAAAAACGCGCCAATGCCCGCACCTGCGGCACGAATGCGCTCGGACAGGTTGCCTTGTGGCACCAGCTCGAGCTCGAGTTTGCCGCTGCGGTAAAGCTCGTCAAACACATAGCTGTCGGTCTGGCGCGGAAAGCTGCAGATGATCTTGCGCACCCGCCCGGTCTTGAGCAGGCCAGCCAGACCGGTGTCGCCGTTGCCCGCGTTGTTGTTGACAATGGTCAGGCCCTTGGCGCCATGGGCAATCAGACCATCGATCAATTCGTTGGGGATGCCGGCCGTGCCAAAGCCGCCAATCATGATGGTGGCGCCGTCCTGGATGCCAGCCAGAGCCTCGGCCACCGAGTTTGCAATCTTGTTGATCATTAAATTTGCATCGGAGAAATCAAGCCGGAAAGTGTAGGCGATTTTCTCACGCGATCGCTTGCCAAGCCCCGATCCTGGCGTATGCTCGGGCCCCATGTTTCAGCCCTCGCAAGCCGATGTGCGGCGTTTTTTCTGCGGCGTCTATGCCAAGGCGCGTAGCGGCCAGCCGATGGAGGCGATCGAGACCCTGGCCAGCGGCTGGATTGATGAGCACCCCGAGTACCACCCCGACCTGGCTGACCTGGATGCAGCCTTGGCCGCCATGCAGACCAGCGCGGCCGATCGTGAGAACCCGTTTCTGCACCTGTCCATGCATTTGTCGATCAGCGAGCAATGCAGCATCGACCAGCCCCAGGGCATCCGCCAGGCGGTGGAGCTGCTGGCCGCACGGCGCAATTCACTGCACCAGGCCCACCACACCGCCATGGAATGCCTGGGGCGTATGTTGTGGGAAAGCCAGCGAGCTGGCCGTGCGCCGGATGGCGCGGCCTATATCGACTGCGTACAGCGCCAGGCCACCCAAGGCTGACGCATCGGCAAGAAAAAAGCCGCTCGACAGAGCGGCTTTATGGGCTGTCAGCTGGCAATCAGCGGAAGCTTTTTTCCGGAATGGTTTTGAGTTCGCCGGGCATGGCGCTCAGGTAGCCCGCGATCTGCTTGAGTTCAGCATTGGAGAACTGCTTGGCCATGCCGCCCATGATGGCGTTGCTGCGGCCCCATGAGGCATGACCCTCAGTCTTGTAGGACTTGAGGGCCACATACAGGTAGTCTGCATGCTGGCCCGCCAGCTTGGGGTAGCTCGGATCGATCGGCTTGTTGTAGCTCTCGCCATGGCAGGAGGCACAAGCACCTTTCTTCAGCAATTCGGCAGCCTTGTCCGAGCTGGCCGAAGCGGACTTGGAAGTTCCCCTGTCCATGCCATCGAGCTCGTAGTAGGCGGCCAGATCGGCCATATCCTGATCGGTCAAAGAGCCCGCGATGGCACGCATGCTGGGGTGCTTGCGCTCGCCTTTCTTGTAGGCGTTGAGCGAGGCCACAATGAACTTGGCGTTCTGGCCCGAGATCATGGGCACCTTGTAGACTTCGGGAAAATTAGCCTGGTAACCAGCGATGCCGTGGCAGCCGATGCACATGGCGTTCTTTTGCATGCCAGCCTTGGCATCGCCCTTGATGTCCTGGGCCGAGGCGGAAAATGCCATCGCAGAGGCGACCAGCGCGGTAAATATCGTCAGCAGCAGTTTATTCATATTGCGAGGACAATCAGCCTGTTTTGATGAAAATCAGCCGTGCATTATATCTAGCGCCAAAACCCAATCCGAACCCCACCTGAAACAAGATGAAATTCCAAGGCTCCTCCCAGTACGTCGCCACCCAGGACCTGAAACTTGCGGTCAACGCCGCCATCGCCCTCAAACGGCCGCTGCTGGTCAAGGGCGAGCCCGGCACCGGCAAGACCATGCTGGCCGAAGAAGTGGCGCAGGCGCTCGACATGCCGCTACTGCAGTGGCATATCAAGTCCACCACCAAAGCGCAGCAGGGCCTGTATGAGTACGACGCAGTCAGCCGCCTGCGTGACAGCCAGCTCGGCGATGGCCGGGTCAAGGACATCCAGAACTACATCGTCAAGGGCGTGCTGTGGCAGGCCTTCACCGCCGAGCAGCCGGTGGCGCTGCTGATTGACGAGATCGACAAGGCTGACATCGAGTTTCCGAACGATCTGCTGCGTGAGCTCGACCGCATGGAGTTTTACTGCTACGAGACCCGTGAGCTGATCCGGGCCAAGCACCGGCCCCTGGTCTTCATCACCTCCAACAACGAAAAAGAGCTGCCCGACGCCTTTTTGCGCCGCTGCTTTTTTCACTACATCAAGTTTCCCGACACCGCCACCATGAAGCAGATCGTGGATGTGCACTTTCCCAAGCTGAAAGATGAGCTGCTGAGTGCGGCGATGAAGACCTTCTTTGATATTCGCAATCTGCCGGGCCTGAAAAAGAAGCCCTCCACCAGCGAGCTGCTCGATTGGCTCAAGCTGCTGATGGCCGAGGACATTCCGCTGGCCGCGCTGCAAAGCCAGGACGACAAGGTGAGCGTGCCGCCCCTGGTGGGTGCCCTGCTGAAGAATGAGCAGGACATCACCCTGTTTGAGAAGCTGGTGTTCATGAACCAGCGGAACCGCTGACATGCCCGATCAGCGCTGGCCTGATGCGGTGACCCTGCAAGGCGCGCACGTCCGGCTGGAGCCCTTGGCGCACAGCCACCATGATGAGCTGGCCGAGGCCAGTGCAGACGGCCAGCTGTGGCGGCTCTGGTACACCAGCGTACCCTCTCCCGAGCAGATGACTGCTGAAATTGACCGCCGGCTGGCTTTGCGCGAAGCGGGCAGCATGCTGCCGTTTGCGGTGATCTCGCTGGCTGCTGGGCCGCTGCAGGGTCGCGCGGTGGGCATGACCACCTATATGAACATCGATGCTGCCAACCAAAGGCTGGAGATCGGCTCGACCTGGTACCGCCAGGCAGTGCAGCGCGGCGCGCTCAACACCGAGGCCAAGCTGATGTTGCTGGCGCACGCTTTTGACAGGCTGAGCTGCATTGCGGTGGAGTTTCGCACCCACTTCATGAACCAGCAGAGCCGACGGGCGATTGAGCGCCTGGGCGCCAAGCTCGATGGGGTGCTGCGCAGCCACCAGATCAACCGCCACCCCGATGCGTTTGGCAGCCTGCGCGATACCTGCATCTACAGCATCACCGCCGCCGAATGGCCAGCGGTGCAAGCCCACTTGCAGCACCAGCTTCACAAGCCACGAAACCCCTGAAAATAGCGCCATGCTGATCGACTTCTTCTACACCCTGCGCGCGGCCAAGCTGCCGGTCTCGGTCAAGGAGTACCTGACCTTGCTGGAGGCCATGCAGGCTGATGTGGTGGGGCCACGCAACCCCGAAGCCTGTTCGCTGGATGACTTCTACCACCTCAGCCGCACCACGCTGGTGAAAGACGAGAAGCATTACGACAAGTTTGACCGGGCTTTTTCCGCCTACTTCAAAGGGGTGGAGATGCTGGCCGACTTCAGCAAGGAGATCCCGGCTGACTGGCTGCGCCAGGAACTGCAGCGCCTGCTGTCGGACGAGAAGAAAGCCAACGCTCCCAAGCTGGACTGGGACGAGCTGATGGAAACGCTGAAGAAGCGGCTGGAAGAACAGAAAGGTCGTCATGCAGGCGGCAGCAAGTGGATTGGCACCGGCGGCACCAGCCCCTTTGGCCATGGTGGCTACAACCCGCAGGGCATCCGCATTGGCGGCAAGGGTGGCAACAAAAGCGCGGTCAAGGTATGGGACCAGCGCGCCTACCAGGATTACGACGACTCGCAGGAACT
>JAFMJA010000117.1 GCA_017853735.1 Burkholderiaceae bacterium
CCCACACACTACGGCTATGAGGTCAGTCTTGTGTTGCGTGACCTCGCGTCTGCCCAGGTGGTGTACGACACCCGCGCCACCCACTCGGGACCCTGGTCGGATTCCGCCAATCTCCTGCCGGCCCTGTTTCGCGCTGCCTTGCAGGATTTTCCCGAGCCAGCGCCCGGGGTGCGTCAAGTCAATCTTGAAATACCGCGCTAGGGGATGGCCTGAGACCATGAACAGCGACAATGGCGACATGGAAGTTACCCGCATCCTTGCCATTCGCCACGGTGAAACCGCCTGGAATCTGGATACCCGCATTCAAGGCCACCTGGACATCCCACTCAACGACACTGGCCGCTGGCAAGCCAGGCGCATGGCGCAGGCACTGGCTGATGAACCCTTGCACGCCATCTACAGCAGCGATCTGTCTCGCGCCTTTGAAACTGCCAGCATCCTGAGCCAGCACCACCCGCAGCAGCGGGGTCGCCCACCTGTTGCCCATCATCAATTACGCGAACGCTGTTTTGGCAGTCTGGAGGGCCAGACCTGGGCTGATATTGAAAACCGTTACCCTGAAGAAGCCTTGCGCTGGCGCAGGCGGGAACCTGATTGGGCTCCTACGGGCGGTGAGACCCTGGTGCAACTGCGCCATCGCATCGAGCAGATGCTGAATAACCTGGCGCAAGGCCATCGCGGCGAGCAGATTGCGGTGGTGGTGCATGGCGGGGTGCTTGACGCGATCTATCGGCTGGCCTCTGGGGTAGATATCCGTGCGCCGCGCAACTGGCACCTTGGCAACGCTGCCATCAACCGGCTGCTATGGTCCCCCGATGGTCTGTCCCTGCTCAGCTGGGGCGACACCCGCCACCTGGATGAGGAGAGCCTGGATGAACGCAGCGCCTGAACACCTGCTCGGCCAGAGCGTGGCCGCCATCGACACCCCGGCACTGGTGCTTGACCTGGACGCGATGGCGCGCAATCTGACCCACATGGCCGCTTATGCCCAGCACCATGGCGTTCGTCTGCGGCCCCACGCCAAGATGCACAAGTGCGGCGCACTGGCCAAAATGCAGATGGCCGCTGGCGCAGTCGGGGTGTGTGTGCAAAAAACCAGCGAGGCCGAAGCCCTGGCGGCCGATGGCGTGTCTGACATCTACATCAGCAATGAAGTGATCGCGCCCCACAAGCTCCAGCGGGTGGCTGCCCTCGCGCGCAGCCTGCAGGCGCGGGGGGGACGCCTGGCCATCGCGGTGGACAGCGCCATCGGCGTGGCCAATCTGGCCCAGGCTCTGGGCAAGGGCGTAGATTTGATCGATGTCTTCATCGAGCTGGATGTGGGGCAGGGCCGCTGCGGGGTGGCCGAGCCAGAGGATGTGCTGCCGCTGGCGCAGGCCATCGCGGCACATCCCGCCCTGCGTCTGGCCGGGCTGCAGGCCTACCAGGGAAGTGCCCAACATCTGCGCACGGTGGCGGCAAGACATGCAGCGCTGCAGGTAGTGATCGCGCGGGTGCAGCAGGCACAGCAGCTGGTGTCATCGGCTGGACTCAGCCTGCCGCTGGTGACGGGTGCGGGTAGCGGCACCTTTGGCCTGGAAGCCAGCAGTGGTGTGTTTGGCGAACTTCAAGCCGGCTCCTACCTCTTCATGGATGCGGACTATGCGCGCAATGACCCCGATCCCAGCCAGCCGAGCTTTGAACATGCCTTGTTCATCAAGTCGCAGGTGATGAGTGTCAGCGCCGCTCATGTGGTGGTCGATGCCGGCCACAAGAGCCATGCCATCGATTCGGGCTTGCCCACGGTGCGCAGCATGAGTCTGCATGCCAGCGGCTGCAGCGATGAGCACACCACCTTGCGCCCTCACGGCCCCGACCAGCCTTTGCCCGAACTGGGCCAAACCGTCTGGCTGATCCCCGGCCACTGCGACCCCACCGTCAACCTGCACAACTGGATGATTGGTGTGCGCGGTGGGCTGGATCAGGGCCAGGTGGAGCAAGTCTTGCGGGTTGACGCCCGCGGCGCGCTGCAATGAAGACGCTCAGTCCTGTTCGTTGAACAGGCCGCCCTCGCTGCGCGGTGGCGTGACACCCAGATGGCGGTAGGCAGCCAGGGTGGCGATACGACCACGGGGCGTGCGTTGCAGAAACCCTTGCTGGATCAGGTAGGGCTCGATCACATCCTCAATGGTGCCAGCCTCCTCGCCAATGCTGGCGGCAATATTGTCCAGCCCGACCGGCCCGCCATCGAAACGGTGGACCACTGCCTCCAGCAGCTTGCGGTCCATCAGATCAAAGCCCTGGGGATCGACATCGAGCATGGCCAGCGCCTTGTTGGCAATCTCCTGGGTGATGCGTCCGCTGCCCTTGACCTCGGCAAAGTCGCGCACCCGGCGCAACAGGCGATTGGCAATGCGGGGGGTGCCGCGCGAGCGGCGGGCAATCTCAAAGCCGCCCTCCTCGTCCATGGGCGCATTGAGCAGGCCCGCAGAGCGGCTGACGATGCGGCCCAGCTCTTGGGCCGAGTAGAACTCCAGCCGCGCCACAATGCCAAAGCGGTCGCGCAGGGGATTGGTCAGCATGCCAGCTCGGGTGGTGGCACCCACCAGGGTGAAGGGCTGCAAATCCAGCTTGATGCTGCGCGCGGCAGGGCCTTCACCGATCATGATGTCGATCTGGTAATCCTCCAGTGCGGGGTAAAGAATCTCCTCCACTACCGGCGACAGACGATGGATCTCGTCGATGAAGAGCACATCGTTTTTCTCGAGATTGGACAGTAGCGCGGCCAGGTCCTTGGGCTTTTCCAGCACCGGGCCACTGGTCTGGCGCAGATTGACACCCAGCTCGGCTGCAATGATATGGCTCAGCGTGGTCTTGCCCAGGCCCGGAGGTCCAAACAGCAGCACATGGTCCAGCGCCTCACGCCGTTTGCGCGCAGCACCGATAAAAATTTCCAGCTGCTCGCGCACCTTGATCTGGCCCACATAATCATCCAGGAGCTTGGGACGCAGGGCGCGCTCGAGCGCCTCCTCCCCAGGCGAGGCTGACCCAGCAGACATCACACGGCGCTGTTCGCCAGCAGGCGAAGCGCCGGAGAAATCATCAGTCTGTATGCTCATTGGGCTATGGTCTGGGTCGGGTCTTGGGAGCTGGCGCATGGGGCGCAGATTGTGCGAGGACTATACATCCGCACCGGCTCAAGTTTGATAAGGCCTGACCCACACAGGGATGCATTCCACAGGGCGAATTTATTTGGCCAGGGCCTTGAGCGCTAATTTGATGCCTTCGCTCACCCCCACATCTTGTGGCAAGGCCTTGAGCGCCAGCGCAGCCTCCTTGTCGCTGTAACCCAGCGCCAGCAGAGCCTGCTGAATATCGGCCTGGGCGTCACTGACCACAGTGGCGCCCGCAGCGCCCAGGTCGGCACCGAGCTTGCCCTTGAGCTCCAGCAAAAGACGCTCGGCGGTTTTCTTGCCAATGCCTGGCACCTTGGTCAGGCGACCGGACTCCTGGCGGCTCACTGCCTGGGCCAGTTCGCTCACGCTCATGCCCGACAGCACCGCCAGGGCAGTGCGGGGCCCCACCCCGCTGATCTTGATCAGTTCGCGAAAGGCGCCCCGCTCCGAGGCGGTGGCAAAGCCATAGAGCAGTTGCGCGTCCTCACGCACCACCATATGGGTCAACAGGGCCACTGGCTCGCCCAGACTGGGCAGGTTGTAGAAGGTTCCCATGGAGACCTGAACCTCATAGCCCACGCCGTGGCAGTCCAGCACCACTTCGGGTGGGTTTTTTTCAAGAAGGATGCCGGATAGCCTGCCAATCATGCTGCGCCTATCATTGGGTCTATGTTGAAGGAATTATCCGCGTGATTCTGCGCCACCTTTTTTCACCACCCAACAACCTGCGCATCAGTCATCTGTGTGGTCCGATGGATGAGCACTTGCGTGCCATCGAAGCGGCCTTGCAGGTCAAGATCGCCCATCGGCACGAGCAGTTCAAAATCGATGGGCCCAAAAAACCGGCACAACAGGCCCTGGAGGTGTTGCAGGCGCTCTACGAATTGGCAGCCCGGCCCATCGATCCCGCCACGGTGCAGCTGATGCTCGCCGGCGACAGCTCGATGCCTCTGCCCGACGCAGGCGAGGTGCTGCTGACCCGTCGACAGGAGTTGCGCGCGCGCACGCCCAACCAGGCCCATTACCTGGAAAGCATGACCCTGCACGACATCACCTTTGGCATTGGTCCGGCCGGAACTGGCAAGACTTATCTGGCGGTGGCCTGTGCGGTCGATGCGCTGGAGCGCAGTGCGGTGCAGCGCATTGTGCTGACCCGTCCGGCGGTGGAAGCTGGCGAACGACTTGGTTTTTTGCCTGGCGACCTGACCCAGAAAATCGATCCCTACCTGCGCCCCCTCTACGACGCGCTGTACGACCTGATGGGTTTTGAAAAAGTGCAAAAAGCCTTTGAACGCAACGCCCTGGAGATTGCGCCCCTGGCTTTTATGCGCGGGCGAACCCTGAACAATGCATTCGTGATCCTTGATGAGGCGCAGAACACCACGCCTGAGCAGATGAAGATGTTTCTGACCCGCATCGGCTTTGGCTCGCGCGCGGTGGTGACGGGTGACGTCAGCCAGATCGATTTACCCAAGACCCAGACCAGTGGCTTGATTGATGCCGAACGGGTGCTGCGGCGTATCAAGGGCATCGCCATCTGCCGCTTCACCAGCGCCGATGTGGTGCGCCACCCCTTGGTCGCCCGCATTGTCGACGCCTACGACAAGCGTAAGGCCGAGGGCGCATGAGCCTGCCCGAACTCAGCCTGTCCCTGCAATTTGGCCGCCTGCCCGATGCCAGCTTGCACCGTGCGGCTTTGCCACGCCACAAGGTGATGCGCTGGCTGCGCCAGGCGCTTGAAAGCCCGGCGGAACTAACCGTGCGCATTGTCAATTCCGATGAAGGCCAGGCTTTGAACCGAGGTTACCGTCAGAAGGATTACGCCACCAATGTGCTCACCTTCAACTATGCCCTCAAGCCAGTGGTGATGGCCGATCTGGTCCTGTGCGCTCCGGTGGTGGCCCAGGAAGCCAGTGCTCAGGGCAAGACGCTGCAAGCGCATTACGCCCACCTCCTGGTGCATGGCGCCCTCCACGCCCAGGGCTGGGATCATGAGGCCAGTGCAGCCCAGGCCAGGGCCATGGAAGCGCGGGAAATTTCAGTGCTGGCTGCTCTGGGATTTTCCAACCCTTACCAGCGCTGAAGAATCGCTCAATCGACCCTATACTGGCCAAGACTTCTTCCTCCAACTCCTGGAGTGTCCATGCGCCGCATCACCTTTCCCCGCAAACTACCGGGTGCGCTCGCCAACCTGAAGGCCCTGGGCCTGATCCTGTTGGTCACCCTGGGTGCTCTGGTGGTTTGGGTGCTGGATCCCATTCCCCTGCAAAACCTGCGGCTGGCGCAGTTCGATCAGTTCCAGCGCTGGAATCTGCGGCCTTATACGCCCCAGGCAGTTCGTATCGTCGATATTGACGAACCCAGCCTGGATCGCTTTGGTCAGTGGCCTTGGCCCCGGACCCGTATTGCTGAACTGGTCAGGGCCTTGAACGAAGCAGGCGCAGCGGCCATTGCTTTTGACGTGTTGCTGATCGAGCCCGACCGCACCTCGCCAGCGGCCATGGCGCAGCTCTGGCAGAACAGCCAGGTGAGCCGACTGTTGCGGCAAATGCCTGACCATGATGAGGTGCTGGGCCAAACCTTGCACGAGCGTCGGGTGGTGCTGGGCAGCAGCCTTTCCCGTACCGGCACAAGCCAGCCCAGTCCAAATTTGAAGATGCCCTACCGCATCATTCCCAGTGGCGACCCGCACCCCGAGCAATGGCTGCACAGCTACGACAACGCGATCAACCCCCTGCCGGTTCTGTTTCGCCAAGCCCAGGGCATAGGCGCCCTAAACTTTGCCACTGATTCTGATGGCGTGGTGCGGCGCGTTCCCCTGCTGCTGCGGCTGAACGACCAGATGGTACCCACGCTCAGTGCCGAGTCCTTGCGCGTGGCCCAGGGCGCTCGCAATCACCTGTTGCGCAGCAACCAGGCGGGCGTGCAGGACATGCGCATCGGCGCCCTGACTATTCCGACCAATGCCCGCGCTGAGGTATGGTTGCATTACACCGCGGACGAGCCATCCCGCTATGTATCTGCTGCGCAGGTGCTCAACGGCCAGGCCGATGCCAAGCTGCTGCAGGACCATATCGTGCTGATTGGCAGCTCTGCCGCGGGCCTGATGGACCTGCGGTTCAATCCCCTGGGGCAGGTCATGCCGGGGGTACAAGCCCACGCCATGGCGCTGGAGCAGATGCTGGCCGGCTACTCGTTGCAGCGTCCGGCCTGGGCACGTGGCGCCGAAGCCGTGGCGATGGTCCTGGGAGCCTTGCTGATCGGCCTGATCGCCCTGGGTGCGCCTGCCCGCTGGGCCTTTGGACTGACAACGCTGATGCTGGTCGGTGTGCTGGGCGGCTCCTGGTATGCCTTTGTCGCTGATCAGCTTTTGCTGGATGCAATCAACCCTGCGATTGCCATGATCATCAGCTTCAGCCTGTCGAGCGGTTTGCACCATCTGGTCAGCGAGCGCGAACAGCGCTGGGTGCGCGAAGCGTTTTCGCGCTATGTGTCACCCAACCGGGTGAATTACCTGGTGCAGCACCCGGATGAGCTGCAACTGGGGGGGCAGCGCCAGACCTGCAGTTTCATTTTCACCGACCTGGCCGATTTCACCAGTCTGATCGAATCGGACGACCCGGCCAAGGCGGTTTCCTTGCTGAATGACTACCTCGACGCCATGGTGGCGATTGTTTTCCGTTTTGAAGGCACACTGGACCGGATTGTGGGCGATGCCCTGGTGGTCATGTTCTCCGCGCCGGTACAACAGGAAGATCATTGCTGGCGCGCCATGCAATGCGCTTTGTTGATGGATGAATTTGCAACAGCCTATGCGGTCAAGCTGCAAGCCCAGGGTATCCCCTGGGGCATCACCCGGATTGGCGTGCACAGTGGCGAAGTGATTGTGGGCAATTTTGGCGGCAAGACACTTCTCGATTACCGCGCCCTGGGAGACCCGATCAATGCGGCCGCGAGGCTGGAGAGTGTGAACAAGCAGTTGGGAACCCGGATGTGCGTATCCCAGGAGATTCTGGACAGCTGTCCGCCAGTGCCTGCGCGCTATGTGGCTCGGCTGGTGCTGAAGGGAAAAACCAAATCATTGACGGTGTATGAACCCCTGGCCACCGCCGACATGTCAGTTTGTGCCCCGCTGGAAGACTACAGCGCTGCAGTCAATCTCTTGCGCCCTGGTGAGGACAGGGATCCGGTTGCGGCGCGCCAACAATTTGAACGTCTTGCCGAGCGCTACCCCAAAGACCCGTTGGTCAGCCTGCACCTCGATCGCTTGCGCCATGGCGCCAGCGATGAGGAAATCATCATGACCACCAAATAGGCGCGCGGCCCGCCAGTGCGTATCAACGCACCGTGATTTCCACGCGTCGATTACGCGGCTCGGGCGTGTTGTCGGGCGTAGGAATCAGCAGGTTGCGCTCGCCCAGGGATTCAACGGTCATCGCCAGGTTGGGCATGCCCAGCGCCCGCATTTGCTTGGCGACCACATTGGCACGCCGTAGGCCCAAGGCATCATTGCTCTTGAACGATCCCACCGTATCGGTGTGTCCGGTGACCGACATATCTGCCGTCTGACGTGCCCGAACCCGTTCCATTACCCGAGGTAATTCGCCTTCGGAAGCCTTGGTCAAGACTTCCTTGCCATTTTCAAAATACAGCATGAATTGTTCGGGCGGGGTGGGCAGCGCCGCAATGGCTTGCCCAAAATCTCGCTGGATCTGCTCCTTGCTCACCTTGTAAACATTCCCGCAGCCATCCAGCGCGGCTGCCGTGTTGGCCTCGGTCAGGACTTTCTCACCCCTGGGACCTTTCAAGGTCACGGTTCCAACCTTGCCACCCGGATCCGGCAGCAAGACCAAGTAAGAACTGTCGCATGGTTTTTCCACCGCAGGGGCAGGCTTGGCAACCGATGCGGGCATCGGTCCTAGCAATTGGGCCACCGTTTTTACCGGCGGTGCCTCAAACGGGCAGAGTTCATCTGGGGGCAGTTCTCCGCGGTCCTGCCC
>JAFMJA010000118.1 GCA_017853735.1 Burkholderiaceae bacterium
AGTGACTGTGATCGGAGCGATCTCAGCCTCAAACAAACCTGCCGCCTGGGCAGCACAGGCTTTTTGCTGGCTGGCAGCGCCGTATTCATCCATGGCATCGCGACCGATCTGGTAGCGTTTGGCCACCTGTTCGGCCGTCTGCAGCATGTTCCAGTAGATTTCAGGCTTGGACTTGACCAAGGCCGGATCGTGGATCATGTGCTGGTTGGCTTCATTCTGAACACAAGAAATGCTTTCGACACCCCCAGCCACATAAATATCGCCCTCTCCAGCCATGATGCGTTGCGCCGCCAGGGCAATGGTCTGCAAGCCGGATGAACAGAAACGGTTGACTGTGACGCCCGATGTGCTGACCGGGCAGCCCGCGCGCAATGCAATCTGACGGGCGATGTTGGCCCCTGTTGCACCCTCCGGGGTGGCACAGCCCATGATCACATCTTCCACTTCCGCTGCCTGCACCCCAGCGCGTTCGATGGCGTGCTGAACAGCATGGCCACCGAGGGTGGCGCCATGGGTCATATTGAAGGCACCCTTCCAGCTTTTGGCAAGGGGAGTGCGAGCGGTCGAAACAATCACAGCTTTACTCATGGGGATCTTTCCTTATTTGTCGATTGTCTTCCCGAAGGAAAACCAGTTGCGCCATTTGGACCTGGCCTTTAATTAAAAGTTCGCCCTTCAGCAACCAGTTTGGCAAGAAGTGGCGCTGGCTGCCAGAAATCAGCGTCATCCATGGGGTTGCGCGCAAATCGCTGCATGCTTTGCATGACGTTGAACAATCCCACCGTGTCAGCGTACTGCATAGGACCGCCACGCCACAAGGGGAAGCCATAACCGGTGAGGTAAACCATGTCAATGTCGCTGGCCTTGGCGGCTATGCCATCTTCCAGAATCCGGGCAGCCTCATTGACCAAGGCATAGACCAAACGCTGAACAATTTCCTCTTCACTGATTTTGCGGGGGCTGATGCCTTGCTGCTTCCTGTATTGGTCGATCATGTCCACGACCAGCTGAGAAGGCAAGGCATCACGTTTACCCGGCTTGTAGTCATACCAACCGGCGCCGGTCTTTTGACCAAAGCGGCCCAGTTCGCATAAAAGGTCGGCTGTTTTGCTGTAGCGCATAGTCGGCTTTTCAACATATCGGCGCTTGCGGATAGCCCATCCAATGTCGTTGCCAGCCAGATCACTCATGCGAAATGGGCCCATGGCAAAACCAAATTTCTCGATGGCCTTGTCAACCTGGGCAGGCGTACACCCTTCTTCCAGGAGAAACCCGGCCTGACGGCTGTACTGCTCAATCATGCGGTTGCCGATGAATCCATCACACACCCCTGAAACCACCGCTGTTTTCTTGATGGTCTTGGCCATTGCCATGACAGTGGCCAGGACATCTTTGGCAGTTTTTTCTCCGCGCACCACTTCCAGCAACTTCATGACATTCGCTGGACTGAAAAAATGCAGTCCAACCACATCCTGCGCCCGGGTGGTGAAAGAGGCAATCTTGTTGAGGTCCAGGGTAGAGGTGTTACTGGCCAGAATGGCGCCGGGCTTCATCACCTCGTCCAGTTTTCTGAAAACTATTTCCTTCACCCCCATCTCTTCGAAAACAGCTTCAATGACCAGATCGGCATCTTTGATATCGGCATAGTTCAGCGTCGGCTTGAGAAGAGCCATGCGCTGCTCGTATTTGTCCTGTTTGAGCTTGCCCTTGGCAACCTGGGCTTCATAATTTTTACGAATGGTGGCCAGTCCACGGTCCAGAGCCTGTTGCTGAGTTTCCAGAATGGTCACCGGAATTCCGGCGTTGAGGAAATTCATACTGATGCCGCCACCCATGGTGCCTGCACCAATCACCGCCACTTGGGAGATTGCTCGGCGCGGCGTGTCTTCTGGCACATCGGCAATCTTGGAGGCAGCCCGCTCGGCCATGAACACATGGCGCAGGGCTCGGCATTCTGGGGTCAGCATCAGATTGAGAAATATCTCGCGCTCAAGAGCCATTCCCTCCTCGAACTTCTTTTGGGTGGCAAATTCCACCGCATCAACACACTTGAGCGGCGCAGGATAATGCTTGCTCATGGCGCCTACCATGTTGCGTGCGAACTGGAAATAGGCATCGCCCTTCGGGTGCTGGCAGGGCAACAAACGCACCAGGGGAAGCGGACGCACCGATGCCTTCTCGCGTGCCAGGGTAATCGCCTCCTCCAATAATGACTGCTGGGACGTCGCCAAGCTGTCAAAGAGTTTCTGTTGAGCCACACCGGCCAAGACCTCGCTCGGCACGGCCTCACCGCTCACAATCATGTTGAGTGCAGCCTCCACGCCCAGGACGCGGGGCAGGCGCTGGGTTCCACCGGCACCAGGAATCAAGCCAAGTTTCACCTCAGGCATGGCGACTTTGCAGCCCAGCGCTGCGATCCGGTAATGACATCCCAGCGCAAGCTCCAAGCCACCGCCCATGGCTACCGAATGAATCGCTGCTACCACCGGCTTGGCAGAATGCTCGATCGCCTGGATCAGGCTGAGCAGGTTGGGCTCCTGAATCGCCTTGGGCGTGCCGAACTCTCTAATATCGGCGCCGCCCGAAAAGGCTTTTCCAGCACCAGTGATGATGATGGCCACAATGCCTGGATCAGCATTGGCCTGTGCCAGGCTTTGTGCCACACCTTGGCGCACCGCCAGGCTCAGCCCATTGACGGGAGGATTGTTCAAGGTTATTACCGCAACATCATCATGCGTTGTGTAATGAGCGTTCATAGTTGTTCCAGATAATTTCAAGACACGGCCTGCGACATTTTTCCATACTATTTCGACTGCTTGATCGATTGCTGCCGTCGAATGTTTTGTCAAATGCTTGGGGCATGGTCGATTTCTTGTGGCAGAAATTGAATCGCTCAGACTTCCAGCCACTCCCGTCGGATGTACTGATTGGCACGAAGCTCCTGTGCGCTGCCGGTAAAAACAATGCTGCCATGGCCCATGACCAGGCAGCGATCGGATATTTCCATGGCAATAGTCAGCTTTTGTTCAATCAGCAGCACCGAGACGCCACGCTTCTTGATTGTCTCCAGATATCCAGCCACCTGCTCCACAATTTTGGGCGCCAATCCTTCGGTTGGCTCATCGATCATGATCAGGTCCGGGTCTCCCATCAAGGTACGGCACAAGGTCAGCATCTGTTGCTCGCCCCCTGAGAGGTAACCGGCCTCTGTATGCTGACGCTCCAGCAAACGCGGGAACATTTGGTACATGTCATCGAAAGACCAGCGACTGTTGTCGCGTTTCTTTTTGACGCCCAGAATCAGATTCTGATGCACCGTCAAGCCAGGAAAGATCTCCCGGTTCTCAGGAACATACCCAATGCCAAGATGGGCAATCTCAAAGGCCTTTTTACCCAGAATATTGTGTCCCTGCCACTCCAGAACCCCCTCGGCATCAACCAGGCCCATGATGGCCTTGGCCGTGGTGGAACGTCCAGAGCCATTACGCCCCAAAAGCGAAACAATCTCGCCACCTTCGATCGCGAAGTTGACACCATGCAACACATGGCTTTTGCCATAGAAGGCATGGAGGTTTTCAGCTTTGAACAACAAGGACATCTCAGTGTGTTTCAGCGGTCACTTGCGACCCAAGGTAGGCTTCCTGGACCAGCGGATTTGCACGGATGGCCTCTGGCGTATCAAAAGCGATCACTTCCCCATAAACCACCACTGCAATCCGATCGGCAAGGCCAAACACAACGCCCATATCGTGCTCCACGGTGAGCAGGGTTCGCCCCTGTGTGACCTCGCGAATCAGGTGAATGAATCGCGAAGTTTCACTTTTGCTCATCCCAGCAGTGGGTTCATCAAGCAGGATCACTTTCGCACCACCCGCGATGGTGATGCCAATTTCCAGGGCGCGTTGCTCGGCATAGGTCAGGTTCATGGCGAGCACATCGCGCCGCTTGTCCAGACGAATCATTTCCATCAGTGCATCGGTTCTGTCGTTGGCATCGTCCAGGTCAGCCAGGAAGCGCCAGAAACTGTACTTGTAGCCCAGACTCCAGAGCACCGCACAACGAAGATTTTCAAAAACGCTGAGTTTGGAAAAAATATTGGTGATTTGAAAGCTGCGCGCCAGTCCCAGACGATTGATTTCATAGGGCTTTTTGCCATCGATCCTTTGCCCATTCATCATGATCTCGCCATCGGACGGTCCGAAGCGGCCGCTGATCAGGTTGAAAAGGGTTGATTTACCGGCGCCATTGGGGCCAATCAAGGCCACGCGCTCGCCTGGATGGACGCTGAGGTTGACGCCGCGGATGATCTCGGTCCGACCGAAATTCTTATGGACATTTTTCAACTCAAGGGCATAGCCGGACGACAGGGTCATAGCGCCTCCCTTCGTTTGATTTCCTTTTCAATATCCTCTTGTACCTGGCTCCATTCCAGCAAGTAATGACGGCGACACAATTCAAAGAGAAAAAGTCCCGTCAGCATGACAAAAGCCGCGCCAAACCAATGATCGGCCTCGCCTGAATTAAATTGAATTCCGATGAATTTCACCTGCGGTCCCATGGCTGCATCGAGTTGCAGGTGATAGGTCATTTCAATCATCACTGCGGCCCCCAGCAAGAGGGTGAGCGCAGCAGCGCCAAGTCCCAGGTAGCTCACCCAGAGTTTGCGCAGAAAACCAAACGCAGCCACCCGTAAATTCATCATGATCAGGCTGGCTATTCCGCCTGGTGCGTACATCACCATGAAGAGAAAAACCAGACCGAGATAGAGCAGCCAGGCCTTGGTGATCTCAGACAGGAGCACCGAAGCCAGAATCATCAGAATGCCGCCGATGATGGGACCAAAAAAGAAGGTTGCGCCACCGAGAAATGTGAACAAGAGGTAGGCGCCCGATCGATGGGCGCCAACCACCTCTGCGGTCACGATCTCAAACAACAGGCATCCCAATCCGCCAGCAATGCCTGCAAAAAAGCCGGAGATGACGAAAGCGAAATAGCGCACACGCTGGGTGCTGTAGCCAATAAACTCAACCCGCTCAGGATTGTCACGCACCGCATTGAGAATTCTGCCCAGCGGCGTTCGCGTGAACGCAAACATCAGAGCCACGCAGACAAAGGTGTAGATGGCCACCAGGTAATACACCTGGACAGCAGGCCCAAAGGTGATACCCAACCACGATGGCCCAGCCACCCGGTTGCCGGATACACCCGCTTCACCGCCAAAAAATTCAGAAAACATCAGGGACATGGCGAAGACCAATTCGGCCACTCCCAGAGTGATCATGGCAAAAGGTGTGCCTGACTTACGAGTCGTCACATAGCCCAGCAGAACGGCAAAGCCCATGCCAGCGAGCCCACCCACCAGTGGCAGCAGGCTAACGGGTATGTTCAGCTTGCCATTGCTGAGCATATTGAGCGCATGGATCGCCATGTATGACCCCAGGCCTGAGTAGACAGCATGGCCAAAACTGAGCATTCCGCCCTGCCCCAGCAGGATGTTGTAGGACAGGCAGGCGATGATGGCAATGCCCATTTGTGACAGCATGGTGACCGACAGGCTGCTGGTAAACAAGCTGGGCGCAGTCAATAGCACCAGGGCAAACAGGCTCCAGACAATCCATCGCCCCACATTCTTTGGCCGGAATTCATAGTGCGCAGCTTGCATGGCGCTACTCCTCCCGGGTTCCCATCAGGCCTCTGGGGCGCAAGATCAGCACCAGCACCAAAAACAGGTAGGGCAGAATAGGAGCTACTTGCGAGAGGGTCAGCTTGACAATCGAATTGGACTTGAGGGAATCGCTCAACTCGATACCCAATTGCTGCGCTAGCGTGATGAGCGAATAGTCAAAGGCCACCGCAAAAGTCTGCACGATGCCAATCAGCATGGATGCGAGAAAAGCTCCTCCCAGCGAGCCCAGCCCACCCACCACCACCACCACAAAAATAATCGAGCCCACCGTTGCAGCCATGGCTGGTTCGGTCACAAAGGTGGAGCCGCCAATCACACCTGCCAGTCCGGCCAGGGCGGCTCCTGCGCCAAACACCAGCATGAAGACACGCGGCACATTGTGTCCCAGCGCCTCAACCATATCGGGATGCTCCAGTGCCGCTTGAATGACCAGTCCAATGCGGCTGCGGGTCAGCATGAGCCAGAGAACAAGCAGCATGAACAAGGCCACCAGCATCATGAAACCTCGGGTGGCGGGAAACGGCGAGCAGACGATCCGGATGGCACTGTCGGTACTGCGGCAAAGTTCTGCTGGCGCAGCACCTCCGATCAGGCTCAAGCCATTGAGGGAATGGGAAATCATGGTGAATGCCGGACCCTGCAGCAACGCAGGCGGGGAAAAATCCACGGCGGTTCTGCCCCAAATCAACTGGACCAGCTCCAACACAATATACGAGAGGCCAAAGGTGATCAGCAGTTCAGGGACATGGCCAAATTTGTGAACCTTGCGCAGCACCAGGCGCTCAAAGAATGCACCCAGAGCTCCGACCAGCAAGGGGGCCAGCAGCAGCGCAGGCCAGAAGCCCACCCATTTTGAAATGCTGTAGCCAAGATAGGCTCCCAGCATGTAAAAGCTGGCGTGGGCAAAATTGAGCACCCCCATCATGCTGAAAATCAGGGTGAGTCCGGAACTCAGCAGGAACAACAACAGGCCGTAACTCAGGCCATTGAGCATGGAGATGACAAAAAATTCCATCAGATCATCACAGGCAAGAAAAAGCCCGATTACCGAGGGTGAATCGGGCTGGCGCGCCAGGAGTCAAGACAATCAGGGGCGCTTCATCTGGCAGCTGGTCGGTGTACTGGCGATATAGGCCGGAAATTCCTTCACCAGGGCCAGGGTCATACCCGTATTCTCAGGGCTGTAGGGGTATTTTTTATCAGCCTTCTGCCAGACCGTCAGGTACAAGGGCTGCTGCAACTGGTGATCCGTTTTGCGCATCTGGACTTCACCATTGAAGCTCTTGAAGCTCAACCCCTCCATCGCGGCAGCCACCTTGACCGGGTCGGTCGACTTGGCCTTGGCCATGGCTTCTCCCAGAATTTTCGGGATGTGGATCATGGAACCTGTATAGAAGTCATCATTGAACTTTTTCTTGTATTCATCGCGCCACTTGGCCATGTCACCAGGCAGGTGGTAATGGTTGTAGGAAACCTGGAATACACGCCCAGCGCCACCCGTGCCCAGGGCAGTGGGAGTGCCGGTAACGCCGGTGTAATAGGTGTAGAACTTGCCGTTGTAACCTCCCTCATTGGCGGCCTTGACCAGCAAGGACAGATCAGAACCCCAGTTACCGGTGACCACGGTATCGGCACCCGAAGCCTTGATTTTGGCGATATAGGGTGCAAAGTCACGCACCTGAGCCAGCGGATGAAGCTCCTCGCCCACAATCTGCACATCAGAGCGTTTGCGCTGGATATTTTCTTTGAAGAATTTGGCCACCTGATGACCGTGTGAATAATTCTGGTTCAGCAGATAGATCTTCTTGACATCCTTGTCGTCTTTCATGAAGGTGGTCAAGGCCTCCATCTTCATGGAAGTATCCGCATCGAAGCGGAAGTGCCAGTAACTGCATTTGCTATTGGTGAAATCCGGATCGACGGCCGAATGATTGAGATAGATCACCTCCTTGCCCGGATTACGCTCGTTATGCTTGTTGACTGCATCAATCAGGGCACCGGCTACAGACGATCCGTTACCCTGCGTCACATAGCGAACTCCCTGGTCAATTGCCGCCTTGAGCTGGTTCAGGCTTTCCGCGGGGCTCAGTTTATTGTCCAGCGCGATGATCTCGAATTTGACGCCAGCTGGGTTGCCGTTGCCACTGAATTTTTCAGCAAAATACTGCAGGCTCTTGACCTGATTGGAGCCCACCGGTGCCATCAGCCCAGAAAGCGGGTCAATCCAGGCAATTTTCACGGTTTCGCCTTTTTGCGCCATGGCCATGCTGGCCAGGGATAGACCGGCTACTGTCAGGATGATTTTGAAAGTCGGTTTCATGATTTTTCCCCTCAAACAACAATAGGTAGACAGTACAGCTATTCCAGCCAATGGTGGGCTAGGGTCTTCCCCTAGGGATGGTGTTCAAAACTCGCGCCGTGCGCGGCGCTGCTTTTGCGGGTTGAG
>JAFMJA010000119.1 GCA_017853735.1 Burkholderiaceae bacterium
GCCCTTGAGCAAGCGGTTGCCGCACCTTATTGCAGTTCGCGTCTGGCCGATGCGGGCGCGCGTGTCATCAAGATTGAGCGGGCCGAAGGTGACTTTGCACGCGGATACGACAATGCCGTTCATGGCGAGTCGTCTTACTGGGTGTGGATCAACCGCGGCAAGGAGTCCATCTCCCTCAACCTGAAAGACCCACAGGACCTGGCCCTGCTCCAGCGCATGATTGCCCAGGCTGATGTGTTCCTGCAGAATCTGGCGCCCGGCGCGGCAGACCGCCTGGGGCTGGGCGCTGACGCTTTGCGGCAGGCGCATCCCCGGCTGATCACCTGCGACATCAATGGCTACGGCGACGAGGGTGAGCGCTTTAGCCTTAAGGCCTACGACCTGCTGGTGCAGGCCGAGAGTGGCCTGGTATCGGTCAGTGGTGCGCCCGGTGAATGGGGCCGTATTGGCGTGTCGATCTGTGACATCACCGCTGGCATGAATGCCCTGATTGGCATTCAGCAGGCATTGATCCAGAGAGAGCGCACCGGCCAAGGCAGCGGAGTCAAGGTGTCGCTGTTCGGTTCGGCGGCTGAAATCATGAGCGTGCCCTATCTGCAGGCTCGCTACGGCGGCAAGGCCCCCGAGCGGGTGGGCCTGAAACACCCCAGTATTGCACCCTACGGTGCTTTCACCAGCGCCGATGGGCGCGACATCGTCATCTCCATTCAAAACGAACGCGAATGGGCTGATTTTTGTAGGGTGGTCCTGTTGCAGCCCGAACTTCCAGCTGATCCCCGCTGCTGCAACAATGCCGCACGGGTCAATCATCGGGAATTTGTCGACGGCCTGGTCAGCGATGTCATCAAGAAACTTCCCACCAATATCCTGCTTGACCGGCTGACCGAAGCCCAAACCGCTTATGGCCAGATCAACTCCGTGTACGACCTGATCGAGCACCCTCAACTTCGGACCGTGCCCATGCAGGTGAAGGGTCGCCGGGTGGAAGTGCCGGCCTCCCCCTGGGACGTGAGTTGGAAAGACCAGGAGTACAGGTCAGCTCCGGAACTCAACGACCGCGGGAATGAAATTCGACGCGAGTTCTCCGGCGAAGGGTTAAGCCAAAAACAGACTTAACTCAAGGCAACCAAGGAGGGGGCTGTGCCGTGGGCCTAGCCAAGCATCAACTCAGGCGGATACGCCAGCCTCATAGGCTAGGGTGGCCTCCGCGCTCACATAGCGGGCCACAAAGGCGCCCACCGTGCTGGCGGGCAGGGGCAGCCACACCTCGTGGCCGCTGCCAGGGGCCACCGCCACCGCCAGCCCTTCGTTGTTTTCCATGTGGCTGAGCTGTACATCCATGTTGTGGCCCGGCTGGATGATTTCGAGCCGGTCACCGACTGAAAACTTGTTTTTCACCCTTACCTGCGCCAAACCGCGCGCTGCATCAAAGGCCAGCACATCGCCCACATACTGGCTACGCCCGGACTCGGAATAACCGCGCAGATAGTTCTGCGTCTCCTGGGCCTGATGGCGCTGGTAAAAACCCGAGGTGTAACCACGATTGGCCAGGCCTTCCAGCTGGCCCAGCAGCGCCGGATCCAGATCGCGGCCAGCCACCGCATCGTCAATAGCCTGACGGTAGCTTTGTACCGTGCGGGCCACGTAATACGGGCTCTTGGTGCGGCCTTCGATCTTGAGGGAATCGACCCCGATCTCCACCAGGCGCTGGATGTGCTCGATCGCACGCAGATCCTTGGAATTCATCACATAGGTGCCGTGCTCGTCTTCCTCGATCGGCATGAATTCTCCGGGTCGGTTGCTCTCTTCCAGCAGGTAGGAAATCGAATCGCGCGCTTCCTTGGGCAGGGTCTGCCCACCCGAGCCACAGCCCTGCTTGGTGGCAGAAGCTGGTGACAGCACATCGCCACTGGCGTCTACCTGGGCCGTGTGGGTTTTGTAGTCCCAGCGGCAGGCGTTGGTGCAGGTGCCCTGGTTGGCATCGCGGTGGTTGAAATAGCCAGACAGCAGGCAGCGCCCTGAATAAGCGATGCACAGTGCTCCGTGGACAAACACCTCCAGCTCGCTGTCGGGGCAGTCCTGCCGGATCTCGGCCACCTGATCGAGCGAGAGCTCGCGCGAGAGGATGATGCGCTTGACCCCCACCCGGTTCCAGAACTTGACCGCAGCCGAGTTGACAGTGTTGGCCTGCACCGACAGGTGGATTTCCATCTCAGGCCATTGCTCTCGCACCATCATGATCAGCCCGGGGTCAGACATGATCATGGCATCGGGTTGCAAGGCGATCACTGGCGCCATGTTGTGGATGTAGTTCTTGACCTTGTTGCCGTGGGGAAAGATGTTGGAAACCAGAAAAAACTTGCGCCCGAGTTCGTGCGCCCGGTCAATGCCCTGCTTGAGTTTTTCCAGGCTGCCAAATTCGTTGTTGCGCACCCGTAGCGAATAGCGAGGCTGGCCGGCGTAGATGGCATCGGCACCAAAGGCGAAGGCCGTCTCCAGCATGGTCAGCGAGCCCGCCGGCGCCAGTAACTCAGGTGGGCGACGGCCGCTCACGACTTGACACCCATTTGGGCCAGACCGGCGATGGCCAGCACATATCCATTGACGCCAAAGCCAGCCATCACCGCTTTGGCAGCAGGCGAAATATAGGAATGATGACGGAAGGCTTCACGCGCATGGACATTGCTGATGTGCAACTCAATCACCGTCACACCCGCGCCCTTGATCGCATCGTGCAGGGCCACACTGGTGTGGGTGTAGGCGCCGGCGTTGAGCACCACGCCAGCAAGCTTGCCTTCGGCCTGCAAGCGCCCAGCTTCATGCAGCGCATCGACCAGATCGCCCTCATGGTTACTCTGACGGAAATCGAGCGCCAGACCATTAGCTTTGGCCGCACGCTGGCAGAGCTTTTTCACATCATCCAGGGTCTGGGAGCCATAGACCGCCGGCTCGCGGGTACCGAGCAGGTTGAGGTTGGGCCCGTTGAGGACAAACACTTTTTTCATGGGGAGTTTCCCTAGTTTTTAGGAGAAATTGAACACCGGATTGTGCCACTGGGCTACCATCAATCAAGGAAACAATACAAACAAATTAATCAATTCCATGACTGTCAAGCAACCCGACCAAATAGAAGCCTGGAAGGCCGCTGAATTGATCGCCCGACGCGAGCTCAAGGCCCAGGATTTGTTGCAGGCCTGCCTGGACAAAATCAACGAGCGGGAAAGCGATGTCCAGGCCTTTGCCCATCTTGATGTGGACGGCGCGCGGGCCCGCGCGCGCGCGCTGGACAACAGCCCGGTGAGTGGCCTGTTGCATGGCCTACCGCTGGGGGTGAAAGACCTTTTCGACACCGCGGACATGCCCAGCACCTATGGCTCGTCCATCTACGCTGGTCACCGTCCTGCGGCGGATGCGGGCACCGTGGCCATGTGCCGTGCTGCTGGCGCGGTGATCCTGGGCAAGACGGTCAGCACTGAATTTGCCTATTTCTCACCCGGCCCCACCCGCAATCCGCATACCCGCGGCGATCAGCCAGCACACACCCCTGGCGGCTCCTCCAGTGGTTCGGCTGCAGCGGTGGCTGCAGGCATGGTGCCCCTGGCTCTAGGCACCCAGACCGCTGGCTCCATCATCCGCCCCGCTGCCTACTGCGGCATCGTGGGCTACAAACCTAGCCTGGGTCATGTGACCCTGGCCGGCATCAAATTGCTGTCGCGCACTCTGGATGTGGCGGGCGGCTTTGGTCGCTGCGTGCGCGATGCTGCCCTGCTGGGTGCGGTGCTCACTGGCGACCATGACCTGCGCCAGCTGGACCAGCGCTCCACCCCACGCATTGGACTGTTTCGCAGCCCGTCCTGGCCACAGGCGGATACCGACACCCAGGCAGCCTGGGAACAGGCCCAAGCTGTCCTTACCCAGCAAGCAGCCTGCCGTGATGTCTCAGACCCCGCAGGGTTTGGCGACCTGGTTGCCCTGCAAAAAGAGGTGATGGCTTTCGAGATGGCGCAGGCCCTCAGCCATGAGCGGCTGGTGCATTGGTCTGGCCTGAGCCACCAGATCCAGCAGTTGTTTGAAATTGGTGTGGCTGTCACCGGCGCTCAACATGCCGCCAACCTGGCGCTGGTCAGACATTGGCGCATGCGCGCCGAGGCCTTGTTTGAAGGCCTGGATGTCCTGCTCACCCCCAGTACCACCGGCGAGGCACCAGCGGGACTGAGTGCCACAGGCGATCCTCTTTTCTGCCGCAGCTGGACTCTGCTGGGCCTGCCCGCAGTTCACTTGCCGTTTGCCAAGGGTCGCCATGGCCTGCCCGTTGGCCTTCAGCTGATAGGCCGCCATGGTAGTGACCACCAACTTCTAGCCATCGCTGACTGGGTCCATCAACGCCTCAAGGTATGAGCAACTGGCGCATCCTGTCAGACAATCTGCTCGGCGCGGTCGAGGCCGCATCGGCGTGGGCTGGCAAGACCGAGATACCTGTATTGCTCGACCCAGCCCTTGAAAGTGGTCAGGCGGTGCAGGCGATGGTCAGCCATACCCGGGATGCCAGCCCTGCGGAGATGAAGCACCGACTCTTGGCGGCACTGGACTGGTTCACTGGTGGCGGGCGCAAGTTCAAAAAAATCGACAGCCTGCTCCGCGGCAACACCATTGCCGAGATTGCCTGGTTAATGGCTAGCGGACGCTTTGCCGGGGCAGTGTTTGCCCCCGGTTTTCCTGGTCAAGGGCGGTTTACCGCTCAGGGACGTCACTGGGTGGCCTCGGCCAACCAGCCCTTTGGGCCGCGCTCGCACGAGCACGGCACACCTCTGGACCAGGTCTTGCGGCGCGTTGGGCTGGTGGCCCGTACGACCTCTCAACTCGACGATTGCCTGAGCCAACCCGGACAGGTTGTGATCCCTGACTTGCTCACCGACGAAGATCTTGGCCGACTGGCAGCCCTGAGCGAAAAAGACCAAGCCTCGCAATGGCTTTGGTGCGGAGGCGCCGGACTGGCGGGCGCATTGGCCGGCCGTTGGGCTGATGGTGAGTCAGAGCACAATGCCGCCATACCCTGTGAACCAGGCAGGATGCTTTTGCTGACCGCCAGCCGCCACCCCTTGCTGCGCGATCAGCTGCATCAACTGGCTTTGCTCAAACTCCCGCTCAGCCAGCTGGACCTTTCAGACATCATGTCTTTGCCGCGTGAGCAGGCGCAAGAGCTGATGGTCAAACGGCTGCAGGCGCTGGTGACCCATCATGAGCGCCCGGCGGTACTGGTCATCGTTGGCGGCTACACCTTGCTGGCACTCAGCCGGGCGACCGGGGCGCGCTCCTTGATGACCAGCCCCAGTCCGCATACTGGCTGGGGCCAGACCCGCATGGTGGGGGGCCACTGGAACGGCGTGTGCTGTTTTGTGCATTCCAGCACATTTGCGCTCAATGATGACTTGTGCGGATTCATGACCCAACTGACCTCGGCACAACAGGGTCAGGCAGTGGCGCATTCATAGAACTCTCTGGCCACCGGGTCGGGCTTGTTGCAGGACCCGCCACGCGCAGGCGGTGGCCAGCAGGCTGCTCAGCATCGACAGCCAGAATACGCTGGGCAGGCCAAAGCGTTCGCTCAAAGCCCCGCCCACCAAACCGCATACCACGCCGGGAAAGCCATACGCCAGCACGGTGTACAGCGCTTGGCCGCGTCCGCGCAATCGACCGGGAAAGTATTCGGACAACATGGTGATGCAGGTCGAGTGATGGGCAGCAAAAGTGAGGGCATGCAGCGCCTGCGCCAATACCAGCAGGCCAAGCACCTGAGCGCCCAGCGAGGTCAAGCTCATACGCAGCACCATCACAGCGCCGCACAGCACCAGCCAGGCTGCCGGGCTGAGCCAGGGCAACCATCGGCTCTGGCTGAAGAAAAAAGCCACTTCCACCACCACCGACACCGACCACAGCAGGCCGATGGCGCTCTTGCTGTACCCCAGCGAGTCCAGATAGAGCGAGAAAAAGATATAGATCGCCATATGGGCCAGCACATGGAAAAACAGCGAGGCAAAAAACCAGCGTACCGCCGCCCGTCGCAGCACCGGCCAGACCGGCTGTGGCCGTTCATGCGCCTGCACTTGCTCGCGCAGGTCGGGCAGCCACCAGGTGCTGGCCACCACCGCCAGCAAGGACAGCACCGTCCAGGCCGGGAAATGCCCCATGCCAAAGTGTTCAAACCAGGCGCCGGCAGCAAACACCGTGAGCAAAAATCCAAGCGAGCCCCATAGCCGCACCCGACCGTATCGCCCCGCATCAAAGATGCCACCACGGCTGACCAGATGCGCCATGGCAGCCTCGCTCATCGGCATCATGGCGCTGGTGTGCAGAAACATCAGCGCCAGCACGATTGCCAGCCAGGCAATGCCGCCATCAATCCACAAGCCACAGGAGATCACCACCGCGGCCGTCGCGCCATAGCGCAAGAGCTTGACCCGCTCACCCGTATGATCACTCAGCCAGCCCCAACCGTAGGGCGCAAACAGCCGGGTGGCTGACTGCAGGGAAGTCAGCAGGCTGATCGCCAGCAGGCCCAGCCCCTGGTCTTTCAGCCACAAGGGCAGGTAGGGGTTGAAAAAACCGATATGGGCGAAATAGCTGGCCGACAGCGCTGCAAAAGGCAGTAGTTGCCGGCGCGCGGTGCTCATGCGCGAACCGGAACTACTTTTCGCTCCACAACTCGCCGCCGGTGGCCCATTCGGTCTTTTTCAACTCATAGAGCAGGACATCCACCCCCTCGGGCTTGCCGCCTAAGGTCCTGCAAGCGACTTCGGTGATGGCTTTGACAAATTCTTTCTTCTGCTCCAGGGTACGACCCTCAAAGAGCTCGACACGTATCGTTGGCATGAATTGACTCCTTCACTTGAATTCAAATTTCTAACATTGCATGGGCCAGCTCAAGCCACCCTTGCATATGGATGTCCAGGTCATTGGCACGCGCAGAACGGAGCCAGCTCAATCGGCCGGTAGCGCGCCAGGGATGGGGGCCAGCGCCAACTGCACATCGCCGCATTGCGCCCGGTGCTGCAGCGCATGCTCGATCACTACCAGCGCCAGCATGGCCTCGACTATAGGAGTCGCCCGAATACCCACGCAGGGGTCATGCCGTCCTTTGGTGATCACTTCGGTGCTCTGGCCATTCATATCGATACTCTCTCGTGGGATCAGGATCGAACTGGTGGGCTTGATCGCGATCGACACTTCCAGATCCTGCCCGGTGCTGATCCCGCCCAGCACACCGCCGGCCTTGTTGCCCCGAAAACCCTTGGGGTTGAGGCTGTCGCCATGGGTGCTGCCCTTGTCAGTGACCGAGTTAAAGCCGGCGCCGATTTCCACCCCCTTGACTGCATTGACGCCCATCATGGCCCAGGCAATGTCGGCATCGAGCTTGTCAAACAGGGGCTGGCCCAGCCCAACTGGCATATGGCTGGCGCTCACTCGCAGCCGAGCACCACAGGAATCGCCAGATTTGCGCAGGGCTTCCATATAGGTTTCCAGCGCCGACACATCGGCCACCGGTGCAAAGAAAGGATTGTTGGGCACATGCTCCCAGGACTCGAAGGGAATCGCCAGCTCGCCGATCTGGGTCATGCAGCCGCGAAACTCGGTACCGAATTTCTCGCGCAGCCACTTCTTGGCCACTGCGCCCGCAGCCACCATGGGCGCAGTCAGGCGCGCCGAGGAGCGGCCGCCGCCGCGGGGATCGCGCAGGCCGTACTTGTGCCAGTAGGTGTAGTCGGCGTGTCCCGGGCGGAAGGTTTGTACGATGTTGCTGTAATCCTTGCTGCGTTGGTCAGTATTCCTGATCAACAAGCAAATCGGCGTGCCAGTGGTCAGCCCCTGGTAGACCCCGGAGAGGATTTCCACCGCGTCGGGTTCATTGCGCTGGGTGACAAACTTGGAGGTGCCTGGACGGCGCCGGTCCAGATCGGGCTGGATATCGGCCTCACTCAGCGCCATGCCGGGTGGGCAGCCATCGATCACACAGCCGATGGCCGGGCCGTGGGATTCACCAAAGTTGGTGACTGCAAACAGTTGACCAAAGGTATTGCCGCTCATGGCGATGATTATCCCTTAGGGATGGTGTTCAAAACTCCCGCCATGCGCG
>JAFMJA010000120.1 GCA_017853735.1 Burkholderiaceae bacterium
AGAACCGAGGCAATCGCCAGCACCATCAGCGCCACAGCCGCGGTGTCTTGCCAATGCAAGGCTTCCTGTAGCCACCAGGCCCCGCTGAAAACGCCGACCAGCGGAATGAGCATGACGCTCAGTGTGGAGGCAATTGGCGGCAGATCGCGGGCCAGGGAAAACCAGAGTGCATGGGCGATGCCAAAAATCAAAATCGCATTGAAGATGATGGCGCCCCAGGTCACCGGCAGTGGCATGGTCCACTGCTCGCGCTCAAACAGACTGGACAGCACAGTGATCACGATGCAGGTCAGGGCAGTCATCCAAAAAGAGATGGTCAGCGTGGGCACAGGGATACGGGTGCGCCGCAACATTTGGGTGCCTACCGCCCAGGCGGCTGCGGCGATCAAGGCGTAGACCACGCCCAGGGGCCGTCCCGCCAGGTGGGTCAATTCGTGCCAGAGCAAGAGCAACACCCCAATCGTGGCAGCGAGCACGCCTGCCCAAGCACGGGCCTGCAGCCGGGTCCCATAAAAGAAGGCGCCCAGCAATGCTGAAAAAATTGGCATGCTGTAGCCCAGGATGGCAGTGCGCCCGCTGGACAATTCCTTGACCGCAAAAATGATCAGTACATGCCAGATGAACATATTGGCCACGGCCAGCCAGAACAGCTCACGCCAGTGCGCGCGTGGAATGGCAAACGGGACTTTCATCATCAGCAGTCCCAGGGCCAGCACCGGCAATCCCAGCCACATCGACAGCATGCGAAAGGTCAGGGGCGGGTAATAGCTCACGCCAATTTTCAGGACCGGCCAGTTGATGCCCCAGATCAGGGTGAGAAAGACAAGGCCGATCAGTTGCTGGCGGGAAAGTATGTGCATGCGTGGGCACGATCTTATGCCAATCTGGCTGGGCATGAGCTCCCTACAATAGGCTGATGGACTTTCTAGACAAGTTGCGTGCCGCCGAGCGAACCAATGCGTCGCTGCTGTGTGTGGGGCTCGACCCCGAGCCCGCCAGATTTCCGCTGGGCATGAGGGGCGACGCGGGCAAGATCTTTGATTTCTGCGCGGCCATTGTGGATGCCACCGCTGACCTGGTGATAGCTTTCAAGCCACAGATTGCCTACTTTGCCGCGCATCGGGCCGAAGATCAGCTCGAGCGCCTGATGGCGCATATGCGGCAAAGTGCGCCCGGCATCCCCATTATTCTGGATGCCAAACGTGGCGATATTGGCAGCACCGCCGAGCAATACGCCAAGGAAGCCTTCGAGCGCTATGGGGCCGATGCGGTGACCTTGTCGCCCTTCATGGGACTGGACTCCATCCTGCCCTACCTCAAGTACCCAGGCAAAGGGGCCTTTCTGCTTTGTCGGACATCCAACCCCGGCGGGGATGATTTGCAGGCCCAGCGCCTGTCAAGCGTGGAGGGAGAACCCATGCTTTACGAGCATATTGCGCGTCTGGCGCAGGGACCCTGGAATCAGAATGGTCAGCTTGGCTTGGTGGTGGGGGCCACCTACCCGGCTGAAATCGAGCGGGTGCGCGCCATCGCGCCAACCCTTCCACTGCTCATTCCTGGTGTGGGCGCGCAAGGAGGAGACGCCAGCGCCACGGTCAAGGCTGGCTGGCGCAGTGTGGCGGGGCAAACGACGGCGCCTATTGTGGTGAACTCCTCGCGCGCCATCCTCTATGCGGACCCAGGCGCATCTTTTGCCGAGGCGGCGCGCCGCGAAGCACGCAAGACGCGCGATCTTTTGCAGGCGGCCAAGGGCTGACTGGCCCGACCCGATTGCGCGTGCAGGAATTTCGTCTCGACCCTCAGGCCCAGGCGGTATTGGATCGCGCCCGAGCCACTGGCGCGCCGCGGCCAACCAGCCTGCCCCCGGTGCAGGCGCGCCAGGCTTACAAAGGCAGTCGGCTTCCAACCCAGCCCAAGCCGCGCGCCCTGTCGGTTTGGCGTGAGCTTGAACTCCCCAATGCTGGCGGCCAATTGCCTGTGCGTGAGTACCGGCCGGCTGGTTGCGCGGCGGATCATGTGCTGCCCGCCCTGGTCTTTTTCCATGGCGGCGGTTGGGTGATCGGGGACCGGGACACCCATGATGTCTTGTGTCGTGATCTGTGTGATCTGGCTGGCTACGCGGTATTTTCAGTTGACTACCGGCTCGCGCCTGAACACCGGTTTCCCGCGGCAGTAGAGGACGCCGAGACCGCCACCCGCTGGGTGGCGGAGCGCGCCGCAGAACTGGCCATCGACCCCGCGCGCATTGTTGTCGGCGGCGACAGTGCAGGCGGTAATCTGGCTGCGGTGATTGCCTTGTCCTTGCGCGGACAAGCTGGCCCCGCCTTGGCGGGACAGCTCCTGATTTATCCGGTCACGGATCAGCATGCCGCCACCGATTCCTGCCGCATTCTCGCCAATGGCTACACCCTGACGGCTGCTGATATGGTCTGGTTTCGCAATCACTATCTGGATCAAGGCCAATATGGCGACTGGCGGGCCTCCCCGCTGCTGGCGCCCGACCTCACCCGCCTGCCACCGGCGCTGGTGCTGACCGCAGGCTATGACCCCTTGCATGACGAGGGACGGCTGTATGCCGACGCCCTGGCGGAAGCGGGCAACGCTGTGCAGTACCTCGACTTTGCACGCCAGATGCATGGCTTTATCGGCATGGGTGGCGTGATCGACGAAGCCAATACCGCGGTTCGCCTGTGCGCCGACTGGCTGCGCCAGCGATTGCGCTGAAATCGACCTGAGAGTGGGAAAAGATTGATCTAACACCAACTCGTGCCATTTCCCCTTGGCATCGGCCAGGGTGCGCACTAGAGTGAGCCAAGTTAATTCTTTTTTCTGAAGGAGCTTGCTCATGGCTGCCACATATCAGCGACAGAAGATTGGCCGTAGTTTGGTAATTGCCCTGATGCTGGCGAGTGGCGGGGCCCAGGCTGAAAAGCCTGAGCGCAACGGGCCAGGGCGTGACCAGCCAGGCGCGGCCCAACAGGAGGGGGGCTGGCGCGATTACTACCGTGAACGCGAGCAACGCGAGAAACACGAGCGCACTGAACGAGCTGTGCAAGACCGCGCCTGGAACGATTACCACCAGCAGCGTCAGAAGCAAGGCTACCCATCGCCGCAGCCTGGAGTGGCGGTGGACATCCGGATCGGGGGCTATTTTGGCTATCCACAGCGGGTTGAAGTGGATCGCTATTACGCCGACCAGGCGCGCAAGGGTCACTGTCCACCGGGGTTGGCCAAGAAGGCCAACGGTTGCCTGCCGCCGGGCCAGGCCAAGGCCTGGGCACTTGGCAAGCCCTTGCCGAGCAATATCAGTTATTACCCGATCGAGCCGGCTGTTCGGGTCCGGCTCGGGCCGCCACCGGCCGGTCATGAATTCATACGGGTGGCCACCGATATTCTGCTGATCGCCATCGGTACCGGAATGGTGATCGATGCCATCGAGGATCTGGGACGGCGCTGATGCCGGCGCACATCTTGAGGACTATCTTTGCGGTGAAGGTTTATGGCAGCAGCCGGTGATCACAGAATTCATGGAGGTATTCGGGCTTAATCGTGCAACAGTTCGTGCATCAGCTCACGCACGATTTGCAAGGCGGGCGTAACAGTGCGACCTGATAGCCTGACCAGGCCAAAACGCGCCATGGCGTTGAGGCTAGGGCGCATTTCAATTTCTGCCAGGTCTGGCGCAGCCTGGCGAATGGCCAGGAGCACGGTGTCGCTGCTGCGCACCACCTCGATCAGACTGTGCAGCTCATCGCACTGCAGCGTCACAAACAGATCCGGATGCGCCTGGGGACCGTATATGCCCATCAGGATGCGGGCCACCTCATCGCTGAGCGGAGTTGAGGCCATCGGATACTGGGCGAGTTCAGCAAAAGACGCTGCTTGCTGCCTGCTCGTCAGGGGGTGGCCCTGGCGGCAGAGAAAAGCCCCCCGCATTTCGTGCAAGACCTCCGTGGCCAGGTCCGGCGCTGGCTTGAGTGAGCGTGCATCCACCACCAGCGCATCGAGCTTGCGCTCCCGCAGGGCGAGGGTCAGCAGCTCGGTGTTTCCTCGGGCGATTTCGATGCGGATCCCCGGGTGCTGCGTGGCCATGCGTCGCAGCAGGGGCGTCATCAGCATGGCGCCAGGACCCGAGCTCATGCCCAGCCTGACCTGGCCAGCCCGGCCCTCACTGAGCAACTGGCCGGTGGCCTTGATCTCGTTGGCGCCGTCGATCACTTGCCGGGCCCGTTCTACCACCTGGCGCCCAAAGGGGGTCAGTTCATTGCGCCGGCCAGACCGATCGAACAGGGGCAAACCCAGCTCCTCCTCCAAGGCCTGGATGCTGCGACTGAGCGCGGGCTGGGTTAGAAACAAGGCCTTGGATGACTTGCTGAAAGAGCCTGTTTCGGCCAGAGACAACAGGTGCCGCAGTTGTGCCAGGGTCATGGTCAAAGCTTTGTTAAATATTACTAAAACTCATGATAATTAAAAAAACAATGCATTGGACATCAAGTGAAATGATTTTTAACATCAGTTCACCAGTCTCGCTTTTCGGGCTGGCTCGGCAGCGTTCAAGGACGAACAACTTAGGAGTCGCAATGAATATTTTTCGCAATATCTCGAAAACTCTGCTTGTCAGCGTGGCGCTGGCAAGTGGCGCGGTACTGGCGCAGTCATTTCCGGCCAAGCCGGTAACCTTGATGGTTCCCTATCCGGCGGGCGGCCTGTCCGATGTGATTGCCCGCAAGGTCAATGTCTCTCTGGGCAAGGCGCTGGGACAGCCGGTGCTGGTGGAGAACCTGGGTGGTGCCAGTGGCAGCATCGCCGCCCAGAAAGTTCTGAGTGCCCCCAGCGATGGCTACAACCTGTTCCAGGGTTCGCCGAACGAGTTGATTTTTGCGCCACTGGCCATCAGCGCGGTCAAGTACAAATCAGAGGATTTCCGACAAATCCACCGCATTGCCATGTCGCCCATGGCGATCCTGGCCCGCGCCGACCTGCCGGCATCCAATGCCGATGAACTCGTGGCATATGCCACCAAGGCGGCCAAAGAGGGCAAGTCAGTGACCTATGGCAGTGTGGGCGTTGGATCCTTCTACCATCTGCTGGGCGAAGAAATGAGCAAAAAAGTGGGGGTGCCGATGTTGCACGTGCCCTACAAGGGCATTGCCGATGTGGTCAAAGATCTGCTCGGCGGTCAGGTCGATATCTTCATCACACCCTATGGCACGCCTCAGGCTGAGCTGGCCAAGCAGGGCAAGATCAAGTTTGTCGCGGTGCTCAGCCCGCAACGCCAGCCGCTGATGCCGCAAATCGCTTCCACCACCGAAAGCAAGGGGCTGCTCAAGACCTTCACCGCGGAAATCGGCACCGGCTACTTTGTCAAGCGCGACACCCCCGAGCCAGTAGTGTCGGTGTTGCACAAAGCCTTGCAGGCCGTGCTGGGCGACCCCGAGGTGAAAGCCGGGCTGGTGGCTCTGGGCCAGGATACCGCGCCCCTGCAAACTCTGGAAGTAGCGAATAAAGCCTTCGTCCAGGAAACCGCCACTTACCGGGCCATTGCCAACTCCATCAACCTGCAGCCGCAGTAAATGGGACTTCAGCCTGACCATCAGCTCGAAGGCGTTGTTCATCCGCGTCATAGGACGCTGCACCAGCGCCACGAATTGCATGCCCACCGTGGAGTGACAACATTGACCACCGATCTGCTGGATTCACTCCAGGAACGTGCGGCTGAGTTTGTCAATATCCGGCGCGCCATTCACCGACATCCCGAGCTCGCATTCGAGGAGCACCAGACCGCAGCCCTGGTGGCGGACAACTTGCGAAGCTGGGGCTACGCGGTTGAACAAGGGATCGGCGGCACCGGGGTGGTGGGCACTCTGGTGCGGGGCAATGGCAAGAAGCGGCTTGGACTTCGTGCCGACATGGACGCCCTGCCGATCCAGGAAACCAGTGGCGTCGCCTGGCGCAGCGAGCTGCCCGGCATGATGCATGCTTGCGGTCATGACGGGCATACCGCCATGTTGCTGGCCGCGGCGCGCCATCTGGCCGAGCGGGGCGACTTCAGCGGCACCCTGCACCTGATTTTTCAACCGGGTGAAGAAGGCGGCGGGGGTGCGCTGCGCATGATGGAAGATGGCCTGTTTGAGCGCTATCCCTGCGATGCCATCTTTGCCATGCACAACATGCCGGGCATTCCACAAGGAAACCTGGTGTTGCGCCAGGGTGCGACCATGGCGTCTTCCGATTACGCCACCGTACATCTGCACGGGCTTGGCGGCCATGGCGCCATGCCCCACCTGGCCTGCGACCCGGTGGTGGCGGCCGCCAGCATTGTGATGGCGCTGCAAACCATTGTCTCGCGCAATGTAGACCCCCAGCTGACGGCAGTGGTCACCGTGGGTGCGATTCAGGCTGGCCAAGCCAACAATGTGATTGCGGCGCAGGCCCGGCTGGAAATCAGTGTGCGCGCCCTGGATCCGCAAGTGCGTCGGATGCTGGAGCAAAAGGTCAAGGCGATCGTGACAGCGCAGGCGCAAAGCTTCGGGGTGCAGGCTGAAATCGACTGGCGACCAGGCTATGCGGTGTTGGTGAACACGGAAAAAGAAACCAATATTGCCCGCCAGGTAGCGCTTGAATTGATGGGGCGGGATCGGGTAACGCTGCAGGGCCCTGCCTTGACTGGTAGTGAAGACTTTGCGTTCATGCTGGAGCGGGTGCCGGGCAGTTACCTTTTGATTGGCAATGGGGATGCCACCCACGGCGGCGTAGCGGCCCATGCCTGCATGGTGCACCACCCTGGCTATGATTTCAACGACAGCAATATCCCAGTGGGATCGGCCTATTGGGCGCTGCTGGCTGAGCGGTTTTTATCCGATGAAGGGGCTGCTCAATCCCCTGAATAAACACGATTCTGCAGGAGAGCGTCCGCCCTACAGGGTGGACCACCGAAGGCGCAAACTCCCATAAACGCTCAGGTGCCGTACTGCAAACCAACACGCCGTCTGGAGAGACATCACATACCGTGATGCACCGAAGGAGCAAGGCCCAGGGCAAGGTGTCCAGGGCTGAATCTCTCAGGTAACAGGGACAGGGGGAGCGGCTCGTGTCTGGCTATTGACCAGATGCACCATAGACCTGGAGTATCTCGATGAAAGTGATTGTTCTTGGAGCCGGCTTGCTCGGCGTCACCTCTGCTTATTTTTTGCGTCAGCAAGGCCATGAGGTCACCGTGGTGGACCGGCAGGCCGAGCCGGCTGCGGAGACCAGCTTTGCCAATGGCGGACAGATTTCGGTAAGCCATGCCGAGCCCTGGGCCAACCCCGGGGCGCCGCTCAAGGTGCTGAAATGGCTGGGCCGGGAAGATGCGCCGCTGCTGTTTCGCTTGCGCTCGGATTTGCGCCAATGGCGGTGGTGCCTGCAGTTCATGCGCGAATGCACGCCAGGACGCACGCGCCACAACATCGAGCAGATCGTTCGCCTGGGCACCTACAGCCGCGAAATGCTGCAGGCTGTGCGCCGGGAGCGCAACATCGCCTATGACGAGCGTACCCAGGGCATTCTGCATTTCTACACCAGCGTCAAAGAGTTCGAGGCGGCAGAGGCCCCCGCTGCCCAGATGCGTGAACTGGGCTGTGACCGGCAGGTGATCTCGGCCGACGAGGCGGTGCGCCTAGAGCCGGCATTGCGCCATATTCGACCGCAACTTTCAGGTGCCACCTACACCGCCGAGGATGAATCGGGCGACGCCAATACTTTCGCGCGCGAACTGGTGCAGCGCTGCCGGGATGACGGGGTCCAATTCCTGATGAGCCACACCATCACCGCTTTACGTGAGGCGGGGGGACAGATCGACCATGTGGAGGCCACCGACCCGGAGGGGCGCTTCCAGCGCCTGCGGGCCGATGCCTATGTGCTGGCCATGGGATCGCTCAGCCCTCTGTACGCCAAGCCGCTGGGAATTGATTTGCCGATTTATCCGGCCAAAGGCTACTCGGTGACCATGGCGGTCAAAGACCCCTCCATGGCGCATCAAGTCTCGCTGACCGATGATGAGTTCAAGCTGGTGTTTTCCCGGCTGGGCGATCGGCTGCG
>JAFMJA010000121.1 GCA_017853735.1 Burkholderiaceae bacterium
GCGTGACAGTCGCAACTGCCAGCAGGTACCTTGAATTGGGGCTGCCTCGGCGTGAAATCGGGCGCGGCGCAGGGCGGCGCTTGGCTCACGACGGATTTTTCTTCCAGGCTTCGTAGCGCGCCTTGTTGTCCGCATTGGGCGGATACAGACCAGGCAAGCTGGCGCCTTTTTCCACCTCGCCCATGATCCAGCCTTCCAGGCGTTCCTGCTCGGGCGCGAGTTCCAGGATGTCGGGCAGCAGCTTGGCCGGTATCAAGACCGCACCATCGTCATCGACCACGATCACATCCGCCGGAAATACTGCCACGCCGCCGCAGGCAATGGGCTGTTGCCAGGCCACAAAGGTCAGGCTGGTCACCGAGGCGGGTGCGGCTGCGCCCTGGCACCACACCGGCAAACCGGTGCCCAGCACCCCGGCCAGATCACGTACCACGCCATCTGTGATCAGCGCGCTGACGCCTCGTTTGGCCATGCGCGCGCACAGGATGTCGCCAAAAATGCCGGCGTCGGTCACGCCCATGGCATCGACCACTGCAATGCAGCCAGCCGGCATGTCCTCAATCGCGGCCCGGGTGGAGATCGGCGCGCCCCAGGACTCTGGGGTGGCCAGGTCTTCACGTGCTGGGACAAAGCGCAGGGTAAAAGCACGTCCGACCAAACGTGGCTGACCAGTTCGAATCGGACGGGTGCCGCGCAACCAGGTGTTGCGCAGTCCTTTTTTCAGCAGGATGGTGGTGATGGTGGCGGTGGTGACCTTGGACAGGATATCGATTGTTTTCTGATCAAGGCTCATGTCGAAGTCTTGCGAAACAGCGGGCATCATGGGATTGTTCTCCTGAGAAAAAGTGGTTTCAAGTCTAGTGCAAAGGCAGGCCCGAGACGCCACTGCTCAGGGCCTGTGGGAGGCGGGCTGCTATTTGAATCTACCAGCTGACGCTGCGGTTGCGCTTCAGGTTGTCAAGGGAGGTTGTGCTTGCTTGCGCAGAAGTTGCAAAACCAGCGCCACAGTGACCAGCCCAAATCCCAGAATATCTGCCACCCATCCGGGATAGACCAGGGCAAAGCCAGCGATGATGAACATCCAGCGTTCGAGCAAGGTGGTGCGCTTGAGCGCCCAGCCCTGAAACCCAGCCGCCAGAGCGGCAATGCCAACAGCAGCGGTAGCAAATACTTCGGCAATGCTCAACCAGTTGGCGGTGGCCAGCGCCTTGGTGGAGCCCATCAGCAGCAGGCCCTGTCCTTCAGGGGCAAGCACAAACATGAAGGGCAGCAAAAAGGCGGGCATAGTGTATTTCCAACACTGCAGTGTGGTCTTGTAGGGGTCGCCGCCTGTGATGGCTGCTGCCGCAAAAGGTGACAGCGCAGTGGGCGGCGAGACTTCAGAGAGCACCGCGTAGTAGAAGATGAACATATGGGCCGCGAAATCGGGCACACCCAGCTTGGTCAGGGCGGGGGCGGCAATCACGGCACAGATGATGTAGGAGGCGGTGACCGGGACGGCAAGACCCACCACCCAAACCACCAGCGAGGTGTAGATCGCAGTCAGCAGCAACGAGCCGGCTGCGTAATCAATGACGATGGTGCTGAACTTCAGGCCCAGGCCAGTGAGGGTGACCACCCCGACGATAATGCCCGCCCCGGCGCAGGTTGCGGCCACATTGAGCACGCCAAGCGAGCCGGCTTCCAATGCCTTGACCAGGGGCGATCCCACAATGTCACGCCATGAGCCACGGCCACGGAAAAAGTCGTAGGAAATCAGGGCGCAGTCGCGATGTAAAAAACTGGTGAAAAAGGACACGATGGTTGCCCAGAACACCGACATCACCGGTGAGAAGCCCAACATCATGAAGACAACGATGGAGACCAGGGAAAGGAAGTGAAAGCCGTAACGCTTGGTCAGGTTCCACACCGAATCCACCTTGTCAAAGGTGGTATTGCCCATGCCGTATTTGCGGGCATCGATTTCCACCATCAGGAACAGCGCCAAGTAGAACAGGATGGTCGGGATCACCGCCATCAGCAGCACATCCAGATAGGAAATCTTCAGGAATTCGGCGATCAGGAAAGCCGCTGCGCCCAACACAGGAGGCGAGATGATGGCCCCCAGGCCACCTGCTGACAGCAAACCACCCGCAGCATTCTTTTCATAGCCGACTTTGGACAGCATCGGGTAGGCCACTGATCCCAAGGTAACCGTGGTGGCCACGCCCGATCCGGAAGGGCCGCCCAGCAAAAAAGAGGCCAGCACGACGGTACGACCAGCGCCAGTGGGCTTGCCGCCCATGGCCGAAAAGGAGAAGTCAATATAGAACTTGCCGGCGCCGGAGTATTGCAGGAAGGCGCCAAATATCGTGAACAGGATGATGAGCGAGGACGACACATCGACCGCCACGCCGTAGATGCCCTCCAGGGTCATGTACATCACACCCACCAGCCGGCCCAGCTCGTAGCCCTTGTGGGTCCAGGGCGCTGGCAGCCAGGGCCCCATCAGCGCGTAGGCAATGAATAAGGAGGTGACCAGGGGCATGACCCAGCCATTGGTACGCCGCATGGCCTCCAGAATCAGGCCGATGAGCGCCATGCCAAACACGATATCCCAGGTTTCAGGGGAGGTGTTGCGGTCGGTGAAATCATCACCGCCACGGATCAGGTAAACCACGATGGCCACGGAAAGAACTACCGCCAGCCAGTCCCACCACATGACCCGATGGCGAAACCGCGCAGACAATGGGAACACAATGAAGCAAAGCGCCAGTACCATGCTGACATGCAGTGGTCGCAGGGTCTGGGTGGGGACGATGGCGTAAGCGGTATAGAGGTGGAACACCGACATCGCCAGGGCCGCCAGGGTAACCAGGATGGCCAGCCAGCCCTTGAGGCGGTTGGCCGCGCCTTCCTCGGCTTCGATGAATTCCTCGGCCTTTTGCAGGGCCTCTTCGCTGACTTGGGTAACGGTGCTCGAATTCGTCGGGTTCATTGCCTGTCACTTGGAAAAAACAAACTGCCCATCCCCGTCAGGAGATGAGCAGCAGATTGTTTACTTGAGCCCCATCACAACGACGGGGGGTTGAAACTCAGTTGACTTTGACGCCTTTTTCAGCAAAGAACTTGAGAGCTCCAGGATGGAAAGGAACCGGCGAGGCGCTGGCACGCTGGTTGTCAAACTTGAAATTGGCGGCTTCCTTGTGGACCGCAATCATGTCATCACGCTTTTCAAACAGGGTCTTGACTACGCTGTAGGCAGTTTTTTCGTCCATGTTCTCATGCGCCACCAGAATATTCATCACCGTGGCCTGCTTGTTGTCAACATCCATGCCCTTGTAGGTGGCCTTCGGAATCACATCCTGCACATACAGATTGCCGTATTTCTTGTTCATGGCAGCAACCGTGTCGGCATGATCGACCATCACAATCTTGGTGCCGGGCGTGTTGGCCAGATCAGTCACTGCCGCGGTGGGCAATCCACCCACCCAGAAAAAAGCGTCGATCTTGCCATCCTTGATGGCATTCACAGACTCTGCAACGCCCAGGCGTTCGCGTTTCATGTCCTTGTCTTTATCCAGACCAGCAGCCTCGATCACCCGAAAGGCCATCACCTCGGTGGCACTGCCAGGCGAACCGGTGGAGACGCGCTTGCCCTTGAGGTCATTGATATTCTTGACGCCACGCCCCTCCACGCTCACCACATGCATCCGGTTGGGGTAAAGGATTGCCAGGGTGCGTAATGGCACCTTGCCGCTTTTGAATTTGTCCTCACCTCGAAATGCATCTAGCGCTGCATCCGACATGGAAAATCCGATGTAAGGCTTGCCTGATCCAATCAGTTTCAGGTTATCGACCGATCCTCCGGTCACCTCGGCTGTGGCCTGCATGCCTGGCACTGTTTTGGAAAGAATGGCTGCCAGGCCGCCACCCATTGGGTAATACACACCGCCTGTGCCGCCAGTGGCGATCGAGATATTCTGGGCTGAAACGCCCAAACACAGCAGAAGTCCAGTCAGCAAAAGTCCAACTTGTTTTAGGGGTGCGACCATGATGTCTCCTCGGAAATTGGGAAAGGGCTATTGTGGCATCTGTGCCAGCAGTCGGGTTCTCCCGGTTTTCCCTAGTGTGGCATCTACTTAGGGAGCCGAGCGATAGGGTCAAAGTGCTGGCGGCAGCGGCACACCCAGCTTCTGTGCCCACGGAACCAGTGCGGGCAGGATTGACTCGTACAGGGCGACACCCTCGACTTTTTGGATTTCTGCCAACTGCAAACCGCGTTCGCCGGGCGTGCGCACCGGCTGATCAGGGTTGCGGGGTCTGGAGGCGTGACAGGCGTCTGCCACCGCACTGGTCTGACGCGTGAAAGCGTCCAGGCCGGCAAATGCTTTCGGGTCCAGGATTTGCAGGAACACCGTGGCCCCCCAGCCCTGGCGCGGGTCGGCCCGGCCAAAGCCGGCCAAACCACCGGTCAAGGCCTCCACCATCATGGTCAAGCCGTAACCCTTGTGGCCTACATCCATGCCACCCAGGGGCAGGATGGTTCCCTTGGGTTCTTCAAAAAGTACGCCCGGATCGCGACTTGGATGGCCGTGTCCGTCCATCACCCACTCGCCGGGCAACAACTGCCCTTCCTTGTGCAAGCGGTTGGTCAGACCGTTGGTGGTGATTGACGCGGAGATGTCCACCAGCACTGGCAACTGATTGGTGGGAAATCCCATGGCGATCGGGTTCGGGGTGAACACCGCATCCAGCCCCCCAAAAGGCGCCACACTGGCGCTGTTGGCATCGGAGCTGAGCAATTGCATGACCAAGCCCTGGTCAGTGGCGCGTTTCAGGTAGGCCGCGAGGCAGGCGATATGGTGGCTGCGCCGGATCACCACGGTGCAGGTGCCCTGGGTGGCGGCACGCCGGCTGGCCTCTTTCATGGCTTGCATCACCAGCCAGGGACCTGGCAGGCGCCGGCCATGCCAGGTGAGGGCGGCCGGAAAATCGGCAATCACCTCAGGCTCACCGTCCTTGGTCATGGACCCTGATTCAAGCTCGCCCAGGTAGCCCGGCAACTGGGCCAAGCCATGGGTGGTGTGTCCCATCAGGTCGCCCTCGACCAGGATATCGGCCACGGTATGGGCTTTGTCCTGATCCAGTCCGGCAGCACGAAGCAGGCGGGTGGCAAATTCGATCAGGTCCTGATGGCTGTAGCGGTGCGTCTGACTCATGGCGGTATTCATTGATTGCTTGGACAGGTAGCGGTCATGGCCGTGGCGCGCAGAAAGTCGAAGTCGCAGCCTTCGTCGGCTTGCGTGACATGCTGCATGAAAAGTTGCCGGTAGCCGCGTTGCGCTTCGGGGGGCGGCAGCGGTGCCGCAGGTCGCTGGGCTGCTCGCCGTGCCAACTCTGCGTCAGAAACCTCCAGCCTGAGTTCGCGGCGGCTGACACTCAGCACGATCTGGTCGCCAGTTTGCACCAAGGACAAGGGACCTCCCAGTGCCGCCTCCGGTGTGACATGCAGCACGATGGTTCCGCTGGCCGTGCCGCTCATGCGGCCGTCGGAGATGCGGACCATGTCCTTGACCCCCTGACGCGCCAATTTTTTGGGAATCGGCAGCATGCCGGCTTCGGGCATGCCGGGCGCTCCGATAGGGCCGATGTTCTTCAACACCAAAATGTCTTCTGCTTTCACTTCCAGCTTGGGGTCGTCCAGCCTGGACACCAGGTCTTCCATGTTTTCAAACACCACAGCGCGGCCCGTATGCTCCATCAGATGCGGCGATGCGGCCGATTGTTTGATGATGGCGCCACGCGGCGCCAGATTGCCCTTGAGCACCGCAATGCCGCCCTCAGGGTAAATGGGGTGCGACGCTGGCCGAACCACCTCCTGGGCAAAAGGTGGGGGCGCCAGATCGAGCTCTTCACCCAGGGTGCGCCCGGTGACGGTTAGCGCATCCAGGTGCAGCAGGGGCTTGAGCTCACGCAACACAGTGGCCAGCCCCCCAGCGGCATGCAGATCCTCCATGTAGTGCTGACCCGAGGGTTTGAGGTTGACCAATACCGGCGTCTCACGACCCATCCGGTCCAGCGCGGCCTGGTCGATTTCAATACCCATGCGCCCGGCCATGGCGGTGATATGGATGATGCCGTTGGTTGAGCCGCCAATGGCCAGCAGCACTCGCAGCGCGTTTTCAAAGGCCTTGGGCGTGAGCAGCTTGTTCGGCGTGATGCCGGCTGCGGCCATGGCCACAGCCTGCTGGCCACTCTGCTCGGCCACGCGAATTCGGTCGGCAGTGACGGCTGGAGCCGTGGCGCCACCAGGCAGCATGATGCCCAGCGCCTCTGCCACGCAGGCCATGGTGCTGGCGGTGCCCATGACCGAGCAGGTGCCGACCGAGGGCACCAGGGCATTGTTCACTGCATCAATTTCTTCCTGGTCGATCTGATCGCCGCGGAACTTGGCCCAGTAGCCGCGGCAGTCGGTGCAGGCGCCAACCCGTGTGCCGCGGTGTGAACCGGTCAGCATGGAGCCGGTCACCAGCTGGATAGCGGGCACATTGGCCGAAGCCGCCGCCATCAATTGGGCGGGCACTGTCTTGTCGCAGCCCCCAAGCAAAACCACCGCATCCATCGGCAGAGCGCGCAGCATTTCCTCGGTGTCCATGGCCATCAGGTTGCGCAGGTACATGCTGGTGGGAAAGGCAAAGCTTTCATGCAGGGAGATGGTGGGGAATTCAACCGGCAGACCTCCGGCCAGCATGACCCCCCGCTTGACGGCCTCGATCAGGTCCTTGGCGTTGCCGTGGCAAGGGTTGTAGCCACTGCCAGTATTGGCAATGCCCACAATTGGACGGTCCAGGGCGTCATCGGTATAACCCGCACCCTTGATAAAGGCTTTGCGCAGAAATAGCGAAAACTCGGTGTCACCGTATTGAGTCAGGCCTTTGCGCAGACCGTGGGCAGGGGGCTTGCCGGGCGTTGAGGACATGCAATGTCTCCGAAAACTATAAATTGGGTTGCAGATTATGCGATGGGGCGAATCTCAACCCAGATGGCCGGCCAACCCAGCAAGCCCGCCAGCAGCAAGCATGCGGGAGGGCGAGACTGGCCAGGGACGGATCAGGATAGGCGCTCGCGGCACTTCGGTATGGATCGATGGATGGAATCCTTCATTACCGTAAATTAGGGTTATGCCCTTGTTGAAATTGCCCTGGTCGATGATAGGATGCGTGAACCGAAAATTGTCACCCCCCCCGCAAGGGCTGTGGCACGGTATCAGAACACTACCTACTGACCAAGGAGACTTTCGATGGCCATCTCTAATCTGTTACGCCCGTTTTTGTGGGCCAGTGCAGTTCTTGTCAGCGCTTTGCTGCCGATTCAATCTGTCCAGGCCCAGTCAGATCCAATCCGTATTGGCTTCATCACTGTTCGCTCTGGCGCCCTGGCCGCCGGCGGCAAGCAGATGGAAGAAGGAATCCAGCTGTTTCTCAAGGAGCGCAACAACACCATTGCCGGGCGCAAGGTGGAGCTGATCATTGCTGACTCGGGTGGTAATCCCGCAGGCGCCAAGACCAAGACCCAGGAACTGGTCGAGCGCAACAAAGTGCATGTGGTGATCGGGCCCCTGGCTGCTTTCGAGGCACTGGCTATCGATGATTACATCCGTCAAGCCAAAATGCCAATCATTTCGCCTTCCGCAGCAGCCGAAGATCTGACTCAGCGCAAAACCAACCCCTGGTTCGTCCGCACATCGGCCAGTTCGGCTCAACCCAATCAGCCTCTGGGAGAGTACGCTGCCAAAACGCTCAACTACAAGCGCGTTGTAGTGATCGCCGATGACTTTGCCTATGGCCATGAAACGGCCTCTGGTTTCCAGCGGGTTTTCGAGGATAACGGCGGCAAAGTCGTGCAGAAACTCTGGCCCCCTTTGAATGTCGCCGACTATGGTTCCTACATCGGCCAGATCAAGGGCAATGTGGATGCCATCTACGCTGGATTTGCCGGGGCCAATGGCCTGCGTTTCCTCAAGCAATTGAGGGAATACGGCAACAAGCT
>JAFMJA010000122.1 GCA_017853735.1 Burkholderiaceae bacterium
CCCCCGACTTCACACCTTCAACAACGACGACAGCCACGGTGTCTTTGGCATCGTGTAATACAAAATGAATCATTAATGCTCCAGGGTTTACTGTTGAACCGGGATGTGAGTTTAAGGATTGTTCCAGCGCTGTCAATCAAGTCATATATATGACTTGTATGTCTGTCCAGTTCATGCTCAAATCTGCCTTATGAAAGCGAAATCCGAAGCCGTCCTGCCTAATGCGCTTGCCCCTGGAGAGACAGAACCCCTGTACCGACAGGCCAAGCGCGAACTGCAAAAATTGATTGAAGCCCGACACTATGGACCTAGCGAGACTTTGCCGAGCGAAGCCTCATTGGCCAGCGCCTTAGGGATCAGCATCGGCACCCTGCGACACGCAGTCGATGAGTTGGTGCATGAGCATGTCCTGATTCGTCGCCAGGGTAAAGGCACTTTTGTGGCGCCTCACAACCCGGCTCGGTTCTTATTTCAATTTTTTCATGTTGAACCCCGCTGGACCTTTGGTGATGAAGTGCTCGATCGTCGGGATGAATATCCCAGTATCGAATGCATTCATTTCGAAAAAGCTGTGCCCACCGAAGAAGAGGCCATGGCCTTGCGCATCAAGGCTAGCGACTTCGTATTTCGCATAGAGAATCGACTTTTACTTCAAGATCAAGTGGTCATGCATGATCAGCTCGTCTTGTCAGTCACATTGTTTCGTCAGTTAACTGAGAAACGATTCATAGAACGACCCAACACCATCTATGGCCTATACCAAACAGATTTCGGGATCACCGTCTTGCGAGCTCAAGAACGTGCACGGGCCGTCAGTGCCAACCGAAACAGCGCACGGGTGTTGGGTGTACCTCTTGGCGCTCCAGTCATGGAGGTACATCGGTTGGCCTTGAGCTTTGAGGACCGTCCGGTTGAATATCGCGTGTCGACCATCAACACCAGGCACCATGATTACGTCAATACTCTGGCGAAAAAATAAGACCTAAGGGCTGGGTCGGTTTACCTAGAAGAATCTTTGGTGTGCGGGGGGCCGCAGGACTGGCGCACAACCAACGCAATGTCTACCTCCGTCTGAGACTGAACATTCTCATTTCTCAACGAGGCAAGCAAACGCTCGGCGGCCAAACTCCACATGTGCTCTGTAGGCACCCTGACCGTCGTCAATGCTGGCTGCAAGTGCTTTGCCATTTCCAGATCATCAAATCCAACCAGGGAAACATCCTGTGGCACTCTCATCCCCAAATGTGAAGCCTCCAGCAGAGCTCCAAAAGCCAGCACGTCGTTACCGCAAATCACCGCTGTCGGCCGAGACTTTTGGCGCATCAAACTTCTCATACCTTCGCGCGCCTTATCCAGGGTGTAGGGGCACTCCACCAGAAAATTGTCAGGCATCGAAATGTTTTCACTTTGCAAAGCCTCCCGAACCCCCTCAAGCCGCTGTAGGGCTCTGTCATTGTGGCGTGTCACTCCGGCCAGCATGGCAATCCGTCGATGCCCTAAGTCCAATAAATATCGTGTGACTTGGCGCATGGCAGCGGCATTGTCAAAACCAACACTCAGACTCCCCTTTCGCCCAGGGTGAACCATGACATGAACACATGCAAGCCCCTGCTGATTGATAAAACGCAGCAACTTCGTGGATTGACTGAAGCCGCAAAGCACAAGCGCATCCACTCCTCGCGCGACTAGGTTAAGTACCTGCTTTCTTTCCGCTTCAGGATCGAAGCCGCTGGTTGCCACAAGCAATTGAAAATCTTCTTGAGTAAGACGCCTTTGCAAAGCATCAATTGCCTGGGAAAAAATCGCATTATCGATGGTGGGAAAAACGGCACCAATGGTTCCGGATCGCTGTAACATCAAAGCTCTTGCGCCTGCGTGTGGTACGTAACCAAGCTCAGTGACTGCGTCAAGAACCTTTTTTCTCAGGGTATCACGGACCGTATCAGGCTTGTTTAAAACGCGGGAGACTGTGGCCGTAGAAACACCCGCACGCTTGGCAACCAAATCGATTTTGGGTCGCATGCTGGGTATCTTTGACATCCTATTAATGTACGCGCTTTCAAAACGGATCGGCGCAATCTCCTCAGTGGAAACCCCAATATAAATTTGATCTAGGAGGGTTGACGGGGTATTTTTTTGATCAATAATGAAAGCGCTTACAAAAAATCGTCTCAGCCCCTTACCAAGACAAAAAATTCCAGCCTGTTGAAAACCACTTCTCTGGCCTGGATTCAACTTGCACCTGCAATTGTTTGCCTGGAACTAGGAGATGATGCAAACATGCCTTGCTAGTGGTTGCTGAAATTGTTTTGGCTGCATCCAAGATCCTTCCTTGGCGCTGGCCGGATGGGGCGAAATAAGAAGCCTGCCAGCCTACAAACTGACCGGCTTGAATTAGCCATGTATGTAACCTTTACCGACCAGGTGGTTCCGTCACCACCCATCAGATTCTCATGACAACCACCTACTTGAAAAGAGCCAGCAAAACCCCCGAGACCGAAACGGCAACTGCCCGGAAAGTGGTCACGGAGATGCTTGCTGAAATAAGTAAAAATGGCGAATCAGCCGTCCGCTCATATGCCAAAAAATTAGATGGCTGGGATGCAGACATTGTCATGACGCGAGCGGAAATTAACCGACGTGCCGCCGAAGTACCCAACAGCGTGAAGCGGGATATTGATTTTGCAATCAGGCAAGTCAGCGATTTTGCTCATGCTCAGCGAAAGTCGCTCTCTGACTTCTCCGTGAAATTGCACCCCGGCGTGACCGCTGGCCAACGCGTGATTCCGGTCAATGTGGCAGGTTGCTATGCACCCGCTGGTCGTTACGCCCACATTGCCTCTGCTTATATGGGAGTCGCTACCGCTAAAGCCGCTGGAGTCCAAACCATCGTGGCCTGCTCGGGCCCATTTCGCGGTGGACCCATGCACCCCTATCTGCTGTATGCCTTCGACAAAGCAGGCGCCGATGTCATCATGACCCTGGGTGGAGTTCAAGCTATCGCTACCATGGCCGACGGCTTGTTCACCGGCAAACCGGCTGATGTGATCGTGGGCCCCGGAAACAAGTTTGTTGCCGAAGCCAAGCGAACTCTATTTGGAAAAGTCGGAATTGATGTGTTTGCTGGCCCCTCTGAGGTAGCTGTGATTGCAGACGAAAGTGCGGACCCTGCAATCGTCGCCAGTGATTTAGTGGGACAAGCGGAGCACGGACATGAGAGTCCGGCTTGGCTCTTTACGACTTCCAAGGCACTGGCTCTAGAAGTCATCCAATTGATTCCACCGCTCATTGACGCTCTCCCGCCGACTGCGCGAGATGCGGCAGGAGCAGCCTGGCGTGACTATGGCGAGGTCATAGTCTGCGACTCCCGCGAGGAAGTCGTTACCATTTCCGACCAATATGCAAGTGAGCATCTTGAAGTGCATGCGAACGATCTAGATTGGTGGTTAGGCAAACTCACCTGTTATGGCTCCTTGTTCCTGGGTGAGGAGACAACTGTCGCTTATGGTGACAAGGCCAGCGGCCCCAATCATGTCTTGCCTACAAAAGGGGCTGCACGTTACTCAGGTGGATTGTCTGTCCATAAATTCATGAAGACACTAACTTGGCAGCGCATGACGCGTGATGCGGCCCGCGACATCGGCGAGGTCACGGCACGCATTTCTCGACTTGAAGGCATGGAAGCGCATGCCCGCACCGCGGATGACCGCCTCGCCAAATATTTTCCAGGTGATTCTTTTGATCTCGGCGAGCCTGTTTCCCTTTGATTTCCCAATTCAAGTTCCGTAAATCACTACTCAGGAGTTTTAATGAACCACTACCGATTTGTCCGTTCGCTTGTTACTTTGGCCTTGGTTTTTGCCAGCAGTTGGGTCAATGCGCAACCTTTTCCATCCAAGGCTGTCACCATTGTCGTACCCTTCCCTGCAGGCGGTGCACTGGACCTCGTGGCCCGCAGTATCGCTGAAGAAATGAGGGGCGACCTGGGTCAACCGGTGATCGTTGATAACCGACCAGGGGCCGGTGGAACCCTGGGTTCCAGTATGGTTGCGCGCACTGCAGCTGACGGGTACACGATTCTTCTTGGATCGGTGGCCACTCACGCCATTGCTGCCGGGATCTATCCGAAGCTGCCCTATGACCCACTGGGTGACTTTGCCCCAATTTCACAGCTCACAAGCAGCCCACTTGTCCTGACCAGTTCGCTGCAACTGAAAGTCAGCTCGGTCGCAGAACTTGTAACGAAGGCCAAATCAGAGCCGGGAAAGTTGAACTATGCATCCACTGGTAACGGCACGGCGGTCCACATTGCCGGGGAAGCATTCCGCTCGGCCGCAGGCATTGAAGTACTTCACGTCCCCTACAAGGGCGGGCCACAAGCCATCACGGCCCTGCTCTCTGGTGAAGCAAATTACATCATTGCCAATCCGCAGTTGGTGATGCCTCATATCAGGTCGGCCAAGCTGAAAGCCCTGGCTGTAACAGGTGATGCTCGCATGGACGCCCTGCCAGATGTTCCCACCCTGAAAGAAGCTGGCGTCTTGGGTGTCAATGTCTCAACCTGGTTCGGCTTGTGGGCCCCCAAGGGTACGCCAGCGGCCACCATTGAAAGACTGAACGCTTCAGCCCGCAAGGCATTGAACAGCACTGAGGTCAAACGCAAGTTACAAGCGCAAGGCGACTCCCCTGTTGGTAGCACTGCCAGTGATTTTTCGGCCTTTGTGCAAGCTGAACACAAGTACTGGGTGAATTTCGTACAGTCCGCCGGCATCAAACTTCAATGAATTTCCATTAACCATTCTGAGACAGCATGTCAAAACCTAATATTCTTGTAATTCAAGCTGATCAACTGACAGCCAAGGTACTTCCGATGTACGGTGGTAGCGCTCACGCCATACCCAACATGAACCGTCTGGCAGAGCGAGGCGTCACTTTTCTTAACGCCTATTGCAATAACCCGGTTTGCGCTCCCTCACGGGCTGCCATGCTGACGGGTAGACTGTCTTCAGCTGTTGCCGCCTATGACAATGCCGGCGATTTTCCTTCGTCCACCTTAACGCTTGCACATTACCTCCGACATCAAGGCTATCGAACCTGCCTGTCTGGCAAGATGCACTTTGCTGGCGCTGATCAACTGCATGGCTTCGAAGAGCGGGTGACCACTGACATCTACCCCTCTGATTTTGGCTGGACCGCTGACTGGACCCAGACGAGGCAACCTTATGCGCCATCACGCATGAGCCTGCGCTCGATCGTCGAAGCGGGTCTATGTGAGCGTAACATGCAAATTGATTATGACGAGGAGGTCGCCTACAAAGCTGAGCAGTGGCTCCATGACCATGTTCGCAGCAGTGATAAACGCCCCTTCATGCTTTGGGCATCGTTTACCCATCCTCACAACCCCTTCATCACAACAAAAAAATTCTGGGATTTGTACGAGCATGAAAAGATAGATCTGCCTCGAGTACCCTTCATCCCGATTGCCGACCGTGATCCGTGGTCGCAACGCTACGCCTACACCATCCGGGTTGATGAACATGACATTTCTGAAGAGCAGCTGCGCATCGCCCGGCACGCCTATTACGCAATGACCTCGTACTTCGACGCGCAAGTCGGCAGATTGCTGGAAGTGTTGGATCGAACTGGCACCACCCAAAATACATATGTCTTCATCGTCTCGGATCATGGCGAGATGCTGGGAGAGCGAGGTTCGTGGTTCAAATTTCAGCCATTCGAGGGTTCGGTTCGAATTCCCATGATCGTGGCTGGCCCCGGACTGAAGCAAGGTCACACAGAGGAGCGCGGAGTATCTCTGATGGACCTGCTACCGACCTTCAATGATCTGGTGTCCGATGGCAATCCCGTGGCACCGATCGACCCACTGGACGGAGTTAGCTTCGCCGACATGCTCCACGGCACAGACACTACACGCGGTGATGACGTGATGATGGAATTTCTTGGCGAAGGTGTTTTCGCGCCAGCCTGCATTTTGCGACAGGATGGCTTCAAGTACGTCCACTGCAGACATGATCCTCCCATGATGTTCGACCTTAACAATGATCCTGACGAACTTCACAACCTGGCCGGTCAGCCTGACCATGCGGCTCGACAGGCAAAACTTCATGGCGAGGTGATGAAGCGCTGGAATTATGATGAGCTGGAGCAAACTATCCTAGCTTCTCAGCAACGACGTCTTTTCGCTCAAGAGGCCTTATTGCAGGGTCGCTGGACTGCTTGGGACTACCAGCCTGTGGATGATGCTACCCGGCGCTATGTGCGCGGCGCGATTGATCCCAGCACTACTGCGACCAAGGCAAGGCTGCGCTATCCGTTTGTCGCAGAGGTTCCACCCCACCACCCACGTGACCCAAGGGCAGACCTTGGTGTAACGCCTGCATGTGATGGACGTTAAAGGTAGGCTCTTACTCTAGGTCGGCATGCTCGGGTCACTGGCGGCAATTCTGGTGCCGGTCGTGCCATGGCAACGGTTCCTGGAGCGGCCGGTGCAGAAGTCTGGCTTGTGGCCAGACAAACAATCAGACGCATCTCAGCCGCTCAACACTTCGAAGACCATGGAGTACATGATTGCTAACTGGCTGCCGGCCCCACACGAATATGAGATCTGCAAGCAGTTGCCCGCGCACAGTACGCCTGTTTCACTAGCTGATGGATCGGTCTTTTTTTGTCGAGAAGTACTTTTTCAGCGCCAGGGTAAAGTCAGAACGGGCATGATTTGTTCGCTCGAGCAGACCAACACTTCGCTTAACTTTCACTCCAGACAGGGAAACGATTCGCAACCCCTGATCTCGTGTCCAGTCCACGTTGGCTAGTTTGGGAACAATGGCAATTCCAAAACCCTGGCGCACGATCTCAATAATCGCTTCAAAGGAATTGAGCTCCATGGCTTCCTTTGGCGTGACCTTACATTGCCTCAAGACCTCGCGCACCAAATAGCCACTCCAGGTGCTTGGATCAAAGCGAATAAACGGGCACTGCGAGAGCATCTGAGAGCCATCTGATGGCATATCAAAATGAGGCTTACGGGGTACCACCAAAACCATCGGCTCGCTGTACAACGGTGTCCAAATCAGGTTCGCCGGCAAGGGATGTGGTGATTGAATCACTACCGCAGCATCCAGCTCTCCCCGCTCGACTTGACGTGTGAAGTCAGCCGACATGCCCGCACGCAGGCGGACCTCAAGTTTTGGATATTGCTTCCGGATATTCCACAGGGCATCGGCAAACGACCCCATCAAGGCAGACACCAGGGCCCCCACCGCCACCGTTCCCATCGGTTCATCGGGATCACCGCCAACGCCCAGCGACTCGTAACGCACCAGCAGATCCTTGATCATGGGCACCGTCTTGCGGCCCGCTGTATTGAGCACAACCGCCCGCGCACTTCGGTCGAATAACTGCTGGTTAAGCTCGCTTTCCAGCGCACGCATCTGCAGACCGACGGCAGCTGAAGTCAGGCCAACCTCTTTGCCCGCCGCCGCAAAGCTGCCATGCTTTGCCACAGCCAAAAATGTTTTCCAGGTTCTGACAGTACCCACGGATGAAACTCCAATATTCTAGATAAACTATTTCTTTATCTCATAGCAATGATTATTAGCTTTTATTTTTCCTAAAAACAACCAGAATCCACTCATGTCTAAAAATCTTCAGGTCAAGGTCTGGCGTGGCAAAGAAGCTGGCGATTTCGTCAGTTACGAAGTTCCGCGCCATGAAAGTCAGACCGTTCTGGATGTTGTGACCCATATTCAGCGACACCTCGAGCCTTCGCTGGCTTATCGGTTTGCTTGCAGAGTAGGGATGTGCGGATCCTGCGCCATGACTGTCAATGGTCAGGCACGCTGGACATGCCGCACCCATGTGGCCAAGGTTGCCAGCAACGACCAGTTGGAGATTGCCCCGTTATCGCACCTGCCCGTCATCAAGGATCTAGTCACCGATATGCGGGAGTTTTTTGACAAGTGGCATCGGGCCCAGGGCTACTTCCAG
>JAFMJA010000123.1 GCA_017853735.1 Burkholderiaceae bacterium
GCGACCACCGGATTCAGGTAGTGACAGTGAATGTCCACCACCTTGGACTGCCCCTTGGCATTGCGCACCGTTTTTTGCGCCGCCCTATTCGGGCTGACTTTGGCGCTGCGCTTGCTCGCAGTTTTGGTGGCTGCTGCATGGCGCGGGCCGTGATGATGGGTGGGATCGGTGCAGGCTGGAGAGCAGGTGAAGAACATGGAAACCTCGACTTGAAAAAGGGATTCATTAACGCCAACAGGCGAATGTGCAAGTATCCAGGGCTTTATTGACCCAAGGCCTTGTTCACTCGGGGCATGACCTCGGTGGCAAACAGTTCCATCGAGCGTTGGCCCAGTTGCTTGTCCTGCCAGTCGTGGCAAGCATAGACCAGGGTACCAAAGTCACCCACCTGTTCGCGGAAGGCCAGAATCTGATCGACCACCGAGTTGACCGTACCAGCGAGCACCAAACGCTGGGTCACGTAGTCGGGTGTGATCTCGCTGTCAGGCATATTGGGGTCGGTCTTGAACAGGTTGCTGCGTCCCACGCCACTGACCAGCTTGCGCACCAGTTGCTTGAAGTAGAAATGGTAGGGGCCGCCCTCCCGCAAGGCGTAGCGCTTGGCAGTGGCTTCGTCATCGGCAACAAAGATGCTCTTGGCAACCCGCCACTCATTGGGGCTGGCGGTGGCGCCAACCGCCTGGCGGCCCTCGACATACTTGGGCCAATGCGACTTGACCCACTCGGGCATGAGGAAGTTGGCCGAGATCGGTTGCCAGCCGCGCTTGGCCATCTCGGTCACGCCCTGGGAAAAGGGGGCCACCGCGGTGCCCACAATCAATGGGTGGGGTTTCTGGAATGGCTTCATCATGAAGCCTTGCCCGATATCAGGAATCATGGTCTTGCCGACCGAGATGTTCCAGAACTGGCCCTCTATGTTGTAGGGCGGCTCGGACTCCCAGATCTTGAGCACGGTGTTGATACCCTCGACAAACATCGCATTGCGGTCCTTGCCGAAATTGCCAAACACCTCAGCGTCCGAGATCAGGCCGCCGGGGCTGATGCCCATGATGAAACGGCCCTGCAACAGATGGTCGAGCATGGCGGCTTGAGAGGCAATATGAGCGGGGTGGGAATTGGGCACATTGATGGTGCCCGTGCCCAACTTGATCTGCTTGGTCTCGCTGATCAGGCTGGCCAGGAAGATCATGGAGGAGGTGACGATTTCGGCGGCATCGGTGACATGCTCTCCCACAAAGGCTTCACTGAAGCCCAGGCGGTCGGCCAGGATGACCGCTTGCCGGTCTTCCTGCAAGGCCTCGGTGACATTGCGCCCCGGTGGATGCAGGGGCATCATGAATGTGCTGTACTTCATGCGGTTCTCCGTTGCGCAAGCACTGTAGGCGCGCTGGGTTCGATCAAATCAATGCCGCGCTGGTAATTGCCCTGGCAGAACAGCAGGGGGCGTCTGGGTGAATGCGCATACCGTTCCACTTGGCCAAGAAAAAGGCAATGGTCACCAACGATGTGAGTGTTCACTACTTTACATTCTATGGTAGCTGTGCAGTCATCCAGTATTGGTTGGCCAGCCAGACCGGGCTGAAAACTTACCTGGGCAAAAGGATCGGCAGAAGGCCTGGAAAATTGGCGCGACAGATGAAACTGGTCAACGCTGAGCACATTGATCACAAAACGGCCAATCTCCATGAATGCGTCCAGCTTGGAGGAGTTGCTGGACAGGCTCCAGGCGACAATGGGAGGCACCAAAGAAACCGAAGAAAACGAGTTGACTGTGACCCCAAGCGGGCGCTGATCCCGCGTGGAGGCGGTCACCACCGTGACGCCAGTTCCAAAACTACCCAGAGCCTTGCGCAGGTCACGTGAATCAAACGGTGCTATGTTGGTGTTCATGTGATCACTTTAAGCGCACAGGGGATTCGAACATATTGGGGTTTACCCTAGTTGCGGTGTGGATTAGTGTCGGGACGGGGGTGTTCCTGAAGCAGCCCTGGCCAGATCTGGCGCGCACCGGCCATGAAGTGACGCACCGTCAGTTCAATCATGTCGTTGATGGGTTCTTGAACAGGCACAGAAAATATCCATTGACGCTGTCCGAAATAAAAGACCCGCGCATTGATGCTCCAGACCAGTTCAATTTCTGCTGTGCTGATCGGTGCTTGATCGATACCGGGAAGCCCCAGTTCTGTCCGCAATTCGATCACGATCGGTTCAAGAACTCGTTGACGCAGTAGGTCCAGGTACTTGCGGTTGATGTCTTCTCCCCGCAAACCACTGAACATGAATATGCGGACCCAGTCCCAGGTCAACGCTGCTTTGGCATAGTCCTGATAGTGCCGGATGAGCCGCTCTTCCAGCGAAATGGAACGGTCGCGCAGGACCGCTTCCCAATATGGGTCCCAGCGACCCAGGTAGACTTCCTGATAAACCCGTTCAATCAGAGCGTCTTTGGTGGGGAAGTATTTGTAGATGAGCGATTGAGTCACGCCAAGTCGTCGGGCCAGTTGCCGTGTATCCCCGGCAAAACCGAGTTCAGCAAAAAACCGTACCGCTTCAGTGACGATCTCTTGCGAGCGCGCAGCGCCACTGAGACGGGGTTTGCGCGCTTGCTTCGGGGGAGCGCTCATAGGATGTCAGGGTGCGGCCACTGCCTCAATGGTTCCACTGCGAACGGAATTCATGATGGCTTGCACAGCAGAGACATTGGCCAGCATTTCCCGATGCGACACCGGGTAGGGACGCACCCCACGAATGGCCATGGCAAAGGCCTCCAGGTTGGACAAGGCCGCAGGATGGGCGGGCACGAAATAGGATTGGCGCTCCTGCCCGCGCAACATTGTGGTGACATCCCACCCAGTGGGTAGCTCGGGGTGGGTACGGTCACGAATGTCGACCCAGCCTTGCGAGCCGTAGACTGCCAAACGTCCATCAAAAGGGGTGGCTAATACGGCGCTGATGAGCGAGTTGGCGCCACCAGCAAAAGCCAGCATGATGCCCAGGGTGTCACCATTCTCGAAATTTGACCCCCGGGTGGACAACCGGGCCCAGACCGATTCGGCAGGACCTAACAAGGCAATTGATAAATCAACCAGATGGATACCAGTGGCAGTCAGTGGGCCAACCGGCGCATACTGGTTGGACAGGCGCCAGTTGTCCTTGGGCAAGGCAAGAAATTTATCCTGGTTGAAATTGGCCTCGATTTGGAGGATGGCGCCAAGTTTGCCCTCTGCAATCAGCTGACGCAGCTCGATGACCGCTGGTTCAAAACGACGTTCATGGCCAATACCCAGTACACGTTGATGTTTCTCGCAGCTGGCGACCGCGCGACGCGCATCGTCGAGCGTCAGGCACAAGGGTTTTTCACAAAATACATGCAGGCCGGCCTGGGATGCCGCCACGATCTGATCTGCATGCGATTGGTGTGGCGAACAGATAATGATTGCTTCCATGCCTGGCGTCGCAAGAAAGTGTTGAAAATCATCTTCGATCGAAAACCGCATCTGTGCTGCGTCCGTACCCATGCTGGCACGGGTAGGTGCATCAGGCTCAAAAATGGCTTCCAGCTTGAACCAGGGGCTGGTGGATAAATTCTTGGCCAGAATTTTCCCCCACCAGCCGTATCCCACAATGCCAACCCTCACGGGGATAGTTGCTTGGGTAGCATCATGGCTGGATGTGGGTTTGTCGGTTGTCATGGCAGTTCTCCTATGTCGCGCATATTCTCGGCTAGACTAGTTTAGGCGATGCCAGCAAAATATTTTTTTGAAAACAGTTCCGGAGCAATTTCATGAGCACAGTTCGCAAAGCAAGTCAGAAAAAAAACAGCAAATCACCTACGAATGCCAAAGCTCAGTCCCAGACTTCCGGGCTGATCGGCTTCGTGGGGCTGGGCATCATGGGTTCTGCCATGTCGACCAATATGCTGAAAGCGGGTTTTCAAGTCTGTGGTTTTGACCCGTCGGCAACCGCCCGCAAAAACTTCCGTGTTGCCGGTGGCCGACCCTGCAAAGATGCCAGCGAAGTTGCCGTACTGACACAGGCGATCATTTTTTCGCTGCCCAGTCCTGATGCATTGATGCAGGCGGCTGAAGCGGTAGCAAGCAGAGCCCGTAAAGGCCTGGTGGTGATTGAGACCAGTACTTTTGCAATCCAGGACAAGCAGGCTGCACGCGACGTGCTGGCGAAAAAGGGCGTCATCATGCTTGATTGCCCGCTCTCGGGCACTGGGGCCCAGGCGCGCCGCAAGGACCTGACGGTGTATTCCAGTGGACCGGCGAAGGTGGTGCAGCAGCTCAAGCCAGTCTTTGAGGGATTTGCCAAAGCGAACTACTACCTGGGTGAGTTTGGCAACGGCATGAAAATGAAACTGATGGCCAATCTGCTGGTGGCGATCCACAATGTGTCCACTGCTGAAGCCTTGCTGTTCGGTCAGCGCTTTGGCATTTCACCGGCCTTGGCGGTCAAGGTATTGTCCGATGGTGCTGGGGGATCGCGCATGTTTGATGTGCGCGGCCCGGTCATGGCCGATGGCAGCTGGGATGACGCCACCATGAAGGTGTCTACCTGGCAAAAGGACATGAAGCTGATCAACGCGGCGCTGGCTGCCACCCACACGCCAGCGCCTTTGTTCACAGCCACCGAAGCGATCTACAACGCAGCCATGGGCGCTGGCCATGGCGACCATGACACGGCGGCAGTGTTCGATGTGCTGCGTCGAATGAGCAGCACCTGATCAGCTTGGTGCCGGTACCTGCGTCCGGTACCAGTCGTTGATTTGTGCGCCGGTTCGAATCAATACCCCGGGTTTGGACTTGGCATAAGCCAAGAGGCGCTCAAACACCGCGATGCGGTGGGGCACTCCCGTGATGTAGGGGTGCACACTGATCGCCATCACCCGCGGGATGGTAGCGCTTTCCTGCCACAACCGATCCAGCTGTGCCACGCCCCGGCGATAAAGTTCTTCACCATCGTGACTTTGCAGCAACATCATCGGAATGTCATTGATCTCCACGCTGTAAGGCACCGACAGCACCGGGCGTGGCTTGGCAGGGATCCAGACCGGCTGGTCGTCCATCACCCAGTCCGCCACATACTCAATGCCGGCTTCGGCCAGGTGATCCAGAGTCTCGCTTGTCTCGGTCAACCCAGGGCTTTCCCAGCCCACCGGCGGCTTGCCGGTGAAGTCCTGAATCGCGCGAACAGTCTCTGCAATCGCTGCGCGCTGATCGGGCAGGGCGTGCATGGGACCCTGCACATAGCCGTGGCCCATGAATTCCCAACCTGACTCCAGGGCGGCTTGGGCCACGCGCGGATAGCTGCGGCAGACCACCCCGTTCAGGGCCAGGGTGGGAACGATGCCTTGCTTGGTCAGGGCATCGTAAAGACGCCAGAAACCAACCCGCATGCCGTACTCATGCCAGGCCCAGTTGGGCAGATCAGGTTGCAGGGGTTGACCCATGGGCGGGCTGAGCACAGTCCTGGGCATGGGGCGCTCCATGCTCCAGTGCTCCACATTGACGATCACCCAGACCAGCATGCGGCCATCGTCGGGCAGCTGCAGCCTGGGGCGATCAACGATGGCGCTGTAGGGTACGCGCCGACTGGGAAGTCCTTCTTCCTTGGGGTCCAGCTTGGTCATATTGTGTCGGGTGGCTAAATTACTCGGCCTTGATATTGTTGTCGGCAATCAGCTTGCTGTATTTGGCAGCTTCGGCAGCCAGAAAAGCACGGAAGTCGGCCTGTGAGCTGGCCATGGCCTCAACACCCAGGCCGGCAAAGCGCTCTTTCAGGTCGGGATCAACCATGACCTTGGAGAGAGCCGCCTGGTAGTTGTCCACCACCGACTTGGGCGTTCCGGCTGGCAAAAACACGCCCCACCAGTTTTCTGCCACCAGCCCGGCCAGCCCAGCCTCTGCAAAGGTTGGGATATCCGGTGACATGGGTGAACGCTTGGCACTGGTGATGGCCAGCGGGCGAAGTTTTCCGGACTTGATGTGCTGGGACACTGGCAGCGCATCTGACACGAGAAGATTGATGTGGCCAGCCAGCAGATCGTTGACCGCCAGTATGCCGCCTTTGTAAGGAACGCTAGTCATCTTGACGCTGGCTTGGCGCATGATCATCTCACCGGCCAGGTGCGACATGCTGCCCGGACCGCTGGTGCCAAAAGTCAGGGTGGCGGGCTTGGCACGGGCATCGGCCAGCAATTCGGATAAGTTGCGATAAGGTGAGCCTGCGGGCACCACCAGGATGTTGGGACCCACCGCAGTCAGGGAGACCGCGATGAAATCCTTTTCCATGTTGTAGGGCACCTTGGTCAGCAGTGGGTTGACCCCGGCTGGGCCCAAGTTGCCGATGACAAAGGTGTAGCCATCCGCGGGTTGCCGCGCCGCGAACTCCATGCCGATCGATCCGGCTGCGCCAGGCTTACTCTCAATCACCACCGGTTGGTTCCAGTACACGCTGAGCTTCTGGCCCATGATGCGGGCCATCAGATCAGAGCTGCCTCCCGGGGGGTAAGTCACCACCAGCCGCACCGGGCGATTGGGAAAATTCTGGGCCTGGGCGCTCAGGGTCGCCAGGAACAGCAACATCAGCAGCAGTTGCCGAAGCAGCGTTGCGATCGATAAAACTGGCCTCATCTCGGTCTCCTTGTGATTGGATTGAAAAATTGTCGCTCCTCGTGATTGGCCAGGCATTTTGGCCAGATCGTGCCCAGCAGTCTAAGCGACGATGCGCAGTTCAAACAAGCCCATTGAGCACAGGACCGGCTAGGCACCACGAACGCTGACTTTGGCCAGGCTGAAAATCCCCCCTTGCGTCAAGCGGGAAAACTCAGCCAGCAGCAGTTCCTGGATGACCGCTAGCGTGGGATTGCCCTGCGCTTCCATTCTGGTTGCCAACACCAGCAAGCGGTTGAGCTGAACACCGGATACCTCTGTAAGCGCTAACTGAGAGTCAGCATGCTGACTTTTGAATACAGAAACTGGCATCAGTGTGGCCCACTGGCCGCGCTGGATCAGCTCACAGATGGAGTCCACCGAATCGATTTCGGCTTCCACCCTCAGTTTGCGTCCAAGTGGCATCAGCTGCTGCTCGATCAGGCCTCGATGTAAGCTGGTCATCAAGAGGGGAACTTGCTCAAGTTGTTCGGCCGAAATCACCGGGCCGATGCCCAATCCGCGGTGTCCTGCAAGCACAAAGGGTTCACCGAGCAAGGGTTGTAGTGCCAACTCGCGCCGCATCTGTGGGTTGGTGACAACCGCCATGTCGATGATGCCGCGATCCAGCCAGTCCAACAGGGTGGGCGTGAAAGCCTCGCGGGTCTGGAAATGGATGCCTTCCAGGCTTCGGTGGCAGGACTCGAACAGACCGGGCAGCAGCACTCTGGCCAAGGTAGGTGAGGCCCCCAGGGTCACCGTACGGCTGGCCTGTCCCTTGCCTTGTGCCAGTTGTTGACGAACTCGCTGGGCCTCGGCCAGGATACGTTTGGCTGACTCATACAGAGTCACACCAGCCTGGGTCAGGCGTACCCCGCGCGGTAGCCGCTGGAAAAGCTGTACTTCAAGGTCAGCTTCCAGCTCGCGTAGCTGACGGGTCAGGGCGGGTTGTGCGATGCGGATCGAGGCCGAGGCAGCGGTCAGACTGCCGGCATCGGCAATAGCAACAAAATAGCGCAAGGCACGCAAGTTCATGGTGGCGGGCTCAGTCGATCAGAGCGCAATGTTCAATTTGATATCAGAATGATATGGCATGCGCAGAAAACAGCATTTGACGCCCATGTTCACTGGACTTAGAGTCAATCTCCCTTTTGAGAAAGACAAGCGAGCCGACCTTGAACGCCACCGCCAAAAATTCCACCCGTGTCAGCTACCAGCGCCTGCGTGATTTCATCGCTCAGGCCTTCCTGACCCAAGGATTAAGCCAGGGCCATGCCGAACAAGTGGCCACACTGATGGCCGACGCTGATCTGCAGGGATCAGATGGACACGGGG
>JAFMJA010000124.1 GCA_017853735.1 Burkholderiaceae bacterium
CGCCCATCGGCTTCAAGAATGGCACCGACGGCAATATCCGCATTGCCACCGACGCCATCCAGGCGGCTGCGCGCGGCCACAATTTCCTCTCGGTGCATAAGAATGGCCAAGTCGCCATTGTGCAGACCAATGGCAACAAGGATTGCCATGTGATCCTGCGCGGTGGCAAGCAACCCAATTACGACGCAGCCAGCGTGGAGGCTGCCTGCAAGGATCTGGAAGCGGCCAAATTGCCGGCCGCCCTGATGATCGATTGCAGCCATGCCAACTGCAGCAAACAACATGAGCGCCAGCTTGATGTGGCGCGCGATATTGGCGCACAGATCGCCGGCGGATCTCGCAAGATTTTTGGCGTCATGGTGGAGAGCCATCTAAAAGCGGGCGCCCAGAAATTCACGCCCGGCAAGGATGATCAGAACAAACTCGAATACGGCAAGAGCATCACCGATCCCTGCTTGGGTTGGGATTGCTCACTGGAGGTGTTGGAAGTCTTGTCCAGCGCGGTCAAGGCACGCCGCAAGCGCTAGTTGTTGAGTGCATCCAGCAACTTCTGGTGCACTCCGCCAAAGCCGCCGTTGCTCATGCAAAGTAGCTGGTCGCCGGGCTGAGCGGCTTGCCGCACCTGACGCACCAGTTCCTCGATGCTGTCGGCCACCTGCACACGTTCGCCCATGGGGGCGAGTGCGGCACGCGCGTCCCAGCCCAGCCCGCCCGAATGGCAAAACGCCAGATCCGCAGACTCCAGACTCCAGGGCAGCTGGGCCTTCATGGTGCCCAGCTTCATGGTGTTGCTGCGCGGCTCAAAAATCGCGAGGATTCTGGTGGATGGACCCAGTTGACGCCTGAGCCCATCGACCGTGGTACGAATGGCGGTGGGATGGTGCGCGAAATCATCGTAGACCGTGATGCCACGAACTGTGCCGCGAACTTCCATGCGCCGCTTGACGCTCTGAAAATCACCCAGGGCTTTGGCCGACACTGCGCAGGGCACCCCCACATGCTCGGCCGCGGCGATGGCTGCCAAGGCATTGAGTTGGTTGTGTATTCCGGTAAGTGACCACTGCACCTGCGCCACGGGCTTTCCATGCTGCAGCACAGTGAAGTCCTGCGGGTCGCCTTGGGCGCTGAAGTCGCTCACCGCCGCGCCAAAGCTACGCACCTCGCTCCAGCAGCCGGCATGCAGCACCCGCGCCAGGCTTTCCTCCAGCCCATTGACCACAACCCGCCCGCTGCCTGGCACGGTGCGCAGCAGATGATGAAACTGGCGTTCAATCGCAGCCAGGTCATCAAAAATATCAGCGTGATCGAACTCCAGGTTGTTCAGGATTGCGGTCCGCGGCCGGTAGTGCACAAACTTGCTGCGTTTGTCGAAGAAGGCGGTGTCGTACTCATCGGCCTCGATCACGAAGCACGAACCCGAGCCCGAGCCCGAGCCTGATTGCGCCACTGGCCCTTCTGCGGCTAAGGCTTGTCCTTCAGCCGGCGCCGCCTTCCCGAGGCGCGCCGACACCCCGAAATTCATGGGCACCCCGCCCACCAGAAAGCCAGGTTGCATGCCGGCCGCCTGCAGGATCCAGGCCAACATGGCGGAGGTGGTGGTCTTGCCATGGGTACCCGCGACTGCCAACACATGTCGGCCTTGCAGCACCTGCTCGGCCAACCACTGGGGGCCACTGGTGTAGCGCGCCCCAGCCTCCAAAATGGCTTCCATCAGCGCAAACTTGGGGCTGCCATCGCTCAGGCGGGAGCGGCTCACCACATTGCCAATGACAAACATATCGGGTCGGAGCGCCATTTGGTCGGCGCCACGACCGTCGATCAGTTCAATCCCCAAAGCACGCAGTTGCTCGCTCATTGGAGGGTAGACGCCGGCATCGCAGCCAGTCACCCTGTGGCCTGCCTCACGCGCCAGGGCTGCGAGCCCACCCATGAAGGTGCCGCAGATGCCGAGAATATGAATATGCATGGGGCGATTCTAGGTTCGGAAAAGAGCACAATCCGGGTAGTTGAGCGCTGGCCACCTGTATGGAGCGCTCTTCATGTTTCCTTGGGAGTGAGTGGATTGAGCTTGCCAGAGATCGCCGCGGTCGCTGCCCGCCTAGTGGTGGAAGAGGGCCTGGAGTATGGGCCAGCCAAACGTCGGGCGCTCAAGCAGCTCGGCCTCGGCCCGCGCACTGCCTTGCCCGACAACGAGGTGGTGGAAGACGCGGTACGCGAGCATATCGCCCTCTTTTGCGCCGACACCCAGCCGGCCGAATTGCTTGCCCTGCGCCTGTGCGCCCGGCGCTGGATGGAGCGCCTGGCCGAATTTAACCCCCATTTGGGCGGGGCGGTCTGGCATGGCACGGCTACCCGCCTGTCCGACATCTACCTGCATCTGTTCTGCGAGGATGAAAAAGCCGCTGAGATTGCCCTGATCAATATGGGTGTTGACTACGATGCCCGCACAGTCAGCGGGCTGCGCGGCCAAGCTGCCGAAGCCTTGAGCGTGCATGATCCCTGCCCCGAGCTGGGCGAGCCGATCGGGGTCCACCTGCTGGTGCACGATTTGGATGAGTTGCGCGGCGCCCTGCTCGCCGATCGGCGTGGCAGAACACCCCGAGGCGATTTGGCCGGACTTGACCGTTTGCTGGCGAAGGAGCACCCCAATGGACAAGATGCAGTCGCCTGAGCGCGCGCCCGTGCAGCGGCGCCCTCTGCTCATGGCCACTGGCCTGCTGGCGGCTCTGGGTGGTGCCGGCCTGGCCTGGTGGCGCTTCATGCCAGGACAAGCATTGGCCGGGGCAGAGGCTGAGTTCTGGCGACTGGAACTGGAAACGCCGACTGGCCAGATCATGCAGACGGCCAGCTTCCGGGGGCGCCGCTTGCTGGTCAATTTCTGGGCTACCTGGTGTCCTCCTTGTATCGAGGAACTGCCCATGTTGAATGCATTCCATGCGGATCAAGCCTCCAAGGGCTGGCAGGTACTTGGCCTGGCGGTGGACCAGCCCAGCGCGGTGCGGGGATTCCTGGCCAAACGACCCCTGCAATTCCCAATTCTGATGGCCGGCTTGGGTGGGGTGGATCTGAGCAAGTCCTTGGGAAACACTGCGGGCGGCCTGCCTTTTACGATCATTTTCGGTGCAGATGGCGGCATTTTGGATAAAAAGATCGGTAAGATCAGCGATCAGAATCTGAGCCGCTGGCGCGACCTGAAGTAGCATGGCCCGATCCGGGCAGCCCCTGGATCCAACCCGGAAAGTCCAGAAACCCCGGTCCTAAAGCTCAAAATGAGCTTAAAATTCAAGAAAACCATTCTATTTTTCTGCATCTTTCTCTTTTGAGGATAGCTTATGGATTTGCGAAAACTCAAGACCCTGATTGATCTGGTGTCGGAGTCCAATGTGGCCGAGCTTGAAATTACCGAGGCCGAGGGCAAGGTGCGAATTGTCAAGAGCCCCGGGGCTATGCCCCAGGTCGTGGCTGCACCCTTAGTGCCCGCGGCACCTGTCTACTCCGCGGCAGTTGCGCCCAGTCCGATCGCGCAGGACCCCGCAGCTGCGCCAGCACCTGTTGTGGCTGCGCCCAGTCATCACACCGTGAAGTCGCCGATGGTCGGTACCTTCTACCGCGCCTCCGCGCCGGGCGCCAAGCCCTTGGCCGAAGTGGGCCAGGCGGTCAAAGTGGGCGATACCCTGTGCATCATCGAGGCCATGAAAATCCTCAATGAAATAGAGGCCGACAAGGCCGGCACCGTGGCCCAGGTCCTGTGCGAAAACGGCCAGGCTGTGGAATACGGGCAGCCTTTGTTCATCATCGAATAAAGGGCCCGCATGTTCAAGAAGATCCTGGTGGCCAATCGGGGCGAGATCGCCTTGCGAATCCAGCGTGCCTGCAAAGAGCTGGGGATCCGGGCGGTGATGGTCTACTCGGAGGCGGACAAGGAGGCCAAGTACATCAAACTGGCGGAAGAGGCGGTCTGCATCGGGCCTGCGCCGTCGGCTCAGAGCTACCTCAATATGCCCGCCATCATTTCTGCTGCAGAAGTGACCGATTCGGAGGCAATCCACCCGGGCTATGGCTTCCTCAGTGAAAACGCCAATTTTGCCGAGCGGGTGGAGCAGAGCGGCTTTCAGTTCATTGGTCCCACCCCGGGATCGATTCGTATCATGGGCGATAAGGTTTCTGCAAAGCAAGCCATGATCAAGGCGGGTGTGCCTTGTGTGCCGGGCTCGGAGGGTGAGCTGCCGGATGACCCGGTGCAGATCAAACGGATTGCCAAATCGATCGGCTATCCAGTCATCATCAAGGCCGCTGGCGGTGGCGGCGGGCGGGGCATGCGGGTGGTGCACACCGATGCCGCGCTGATCAACGCAGTGCAAATGACCAAGGCCGAAGCAGGTGCGGCCTTTGGCAATCCAGCGGTCTACATGGAAAAATTCCTGCAGAACCCGCGCCATATCGAGATCCAGATCCTCGCTGACAAGCACAAGAACGCGGTCTACCTGGGCGAGCGCGACTGTTCCATGCAGCGGCGGCACCAGAAAATCATCGAGGAAGCCCCAGCCCCGGGCATCCCGCGCAAACTGATCGAGAAAATTGGGGAACGCTGTGTCAATGCGTGCAAAAAAATCGCTTACCGCGGCGCCGGCACCTTTGAGTTCCTGTATGAAAACGGCGAGTTCTATTTCATTGAAATGAACACCCGGGTTCAGGTGGAGCACCCGGTGACTGAGCTGATCACCGGGGTGGACATTGTCAAGACCCAGATTCTGGTCGCGGCCGGGGAAAAACTGCCTTTTGCGCAGCGCGATATTCATATTCGTGGCCACGCCATCGAATGTCGCGTCAACGCCGAGGACCCTTTCAAATTCACGCCTTCGCCAGGTCGCATCACCATGTGGCACCCGCCGGGTGGGCCGGGGGTGCGTGTCGACTCCCATGTTTACACCAATTATTTTGTGCCACCCAATTACGATTCGATGGTGGGCAAATTGATCGTGCACGGCGACACCCGAGATCAGGCCATGGCGCGCATGCGCACCGCATTGGGCGAGACGCTGGTCGAGGGCATCAGCACCAATATTCCGCTGCACCGCGAGCTGATGGCTGACGCCAGTTTCATGGCCGGTGGCACCAACATCCACTACCTTGAGGAGTGGATGGAGCGCCATAAACGATGAGCCACATGCGTGCAGCCAGTCAGGACCGGGCTCGCACCGATCAATGCGTGGTCTGAGCGCGCATGGTTGAACTGCACTTGCTTTGCCCGCAGGAGCGGGTTGAGCTGATCAGCGATGCACTGGAGGCGCTGGATGCGCTCAGCGTCAGCGTGGAAGACGCAGATGCGCAGACCGAGGCCGAGCAAGCCCTGTTTGGCGAACCAGGACTGCCGCCTCCGGCCGAGGGCTGGCTGCGTTCTCGGGTGACTGCACTTTTTTCGGAAAATAGGCAGGCCCTGCAGGCAGCGCAGTTGTTAGGCGCGCAGGATTTCTTCGCCGATTGCCAAGTCCAGGGCGTGTTGCCGGTGCCTGAACAGGATTGGGTGCGGCTGACCCAATCGCAGTTTGCGCCGGTTGAAATCACCCGGGAATTCTGGATTGTGCCGACCTGGCACGAGCCGCCCGCGCAGGCCAGAGTATGGATTCGGCTGGACCCCGGACTGGCATTCGGCACCGGCACCCACCCCACCACCCGCATGTGCCTGCGCTGGATAGCGCAGCACCCGGGCGCTTTGGGGCAGGTGCTCGACTATGGCTGTGGCTCAGGCATCCTGGCGATCGGTGCGGCCAAGTATGGCGCCAGCAAGGTCGATGCCGTCGACATCGATGAAGCTGCGCTCATAGCCACCCGCTTGAATGCGCAAGCCAATCAGGTTGGCTTGCAAGCCGGACTGCCCCCGCTGGCCCAGGGGCAGTATCAGACTGTGCTGGCCAATATTCTGGCTACACCCCTGAAGGTGCTGGCACCCTTGCTCTGCGCGCGTGTCGCAGTTGGCGGTCATCTGGTGCTGGCGGGCATCCTCGAGCGGCAAGCAGAAGAACTGAAACAGGCTTACGCGCCTCACGCAGAACTCTCGGTGACAGACCGCGAGGAAGGCTGGATCCTGATGACGGCCAGCTTCTGAGCCGCGCTTGCAGACCGTCGGCCTCACTACAATCCATGGCATGAGTTTGCCTTCCCAGCCCTCGGCTGAGTCATTGAAACCCGTCGGGTCCGACGACCTTCCTGTTGCGGTGCAAGAGCTCACCAGCCTGTCATTTATGCAGCCTTCTGCGGCTGAAAATTTCTGGCGCAAAGGCTGGGTCAAGGGCCTGTTGTCGGGCACAGCGCTGCTGCTGCTTTGTAGCTTTTTGCTGCAGGTGATGGTGCAGGAGCGGGATCGCCTGGCCGCCCAGTCGCCCGCCTGGCAGGGCGGCTTGGAGCAACTATGCCAAGTGCTGGGCTGCCATGTGTCCCCACTGCGCCAGATCGAATCGATCAGCATCGAGGGCTCCAGCTTTCAGCAGGTGTCGCCCGGACTGTATCGTCTTGGTTTCACCCTGAAAAACTCGGCCCTGGTCCAACTGGCCTTGCCGGCCCTGGAGCTGACTGTCACCGATGTGTTGGACCAGGCCATCATTCGCCGCGTATTGCTGCCCAGCGAGTTACAGCTGGATACGCTGACGCTGTCGGCCAAGAGCGAACTTCAGGCAGCCCTCTTGCTTGACCTGCCAGTACAGAATTCGCCCAATGGCCGCGTTGCCGGCTACCGGCTGCTTGCGTTTTACCCTTGAATTTTTTCAACCACCACATGATTTATGGCAACTCTTATCTGCGGCTCGCTGGCTTTTGACACCATCATGAATTTTGAGGGCCGCTTTGCCGAGCAGATACTGCCCGAGCAATTGCACATCCTGAATGTTTCTTTTCTGGTTCCCACCTTGCGCCGCGACTTTGGTGGCTGTGCCGGCAATATTGCCTATGCGCTCAAGGCCTTGGGCGGCCATCCCCTGCCCATGGCCACTCTGGGCAATGACGGCACTGGCTATTTGCAGCGCATGCGCGACTTGGGCATTGCCACCGAGTTTGTGCGTGAGATCGGGGACACCTACACCGCGCAGGCCCTGATCATGACCGATCAGGACAACAACCAGATCACCGCCTTCCATCCGGGTGCCATGATGCAAGCCCATATCACCCGTATCCAGGCGCGCGCCGACATCAAGCTGGGCATTATTTCGCCAGACGGGCGCGATGCCATGCTCGAACATGCGGAGCAATTTCAGGCGGCTGACATTCCCTTTGTGTTCGATCCGGGACAGGGCCTACCCATGTTCGATGGCCAGCAACTGGCCCGTTTTGTCGAGCAGGCCAGCTGGGTCACCGTCAATGATTACGAGGGCAAGATGCTGTGCGATCGCACCGGATGGAGCCCCGCCGAGATTTCGCGCAAGGTGCGCGGGTTGATCATCACTCTGGGCCATGAAGGTAGCGAGGTCTGGGTCGATGGCGCCAAGACCCTGGTGCCCCCGGTGGTGGCAGACGCGGTGGTCGATCCCACCGGCTGTGGCGATGCTTACCGGGGTGGCTTGCTCTATGGGCTAGAGCAGGGTTGGTCATTGCAGCGCAGCGCAGAACTGGGCAACCGGATGGGCTCACACAAGATTGCCCACCGTGGGCCCCAGAACTACAGCCTTGGGCCGAAGATCAAAGCGTCACTTTAAAGAGGAGCGCTGTACCCCAGCCGCCTGAGCGGCAAGAAAAAACCCGATGCCTTGCGGGCATCGGGCTTGAGTCAGCCTTGCTGAGGCTTAGGGCCGGCTGGCCGTCGGGAAAGGCCAAGCAGCTTGCGGGCTCAGAGTGGTCTGAGCTGCAGGTGCTGGGGCTGCGGCGGGCTTCGCAGCAGCCTTTTTGGCAGGCTTTTTCGCGGCTTTCTTGGCGGCCTTCTTCGCAGGCTTTTTCGCAGCTTTCTTCGCTGCAGGCTTCTTCGCCTTCTTCGCTGCAGGCT
>JAFMJA010000125.1 GCA_017853735.1 Burkholderiaceae bacterium
ACCTGGACCACCCTGGGCCAGTATGGCGACTGGATTTTCTGCCTGGTGCGAACCAGTCATGAGGGCAAGCCACAAACCGGTATTTCTTTTCTGCTGATCGACATGAAGTCTCCCGGCGTGACCGTTCGGCCGATCCGGCTGATCGATGGCGGTCACGAAGTGAATGAGGTGTTTTTTGACAATGTCCAGGTGCCGTTGGACAACCTGATTGGCGAGGAAAACAAGGGCTGGACCTATGCCAAGCACTTGCTGAGCCACGAGCGCACCAATATTGCCGATGTCAATCGGGCCAAGCGCGAACTCGAGCGCCTCAAGCGGATTGCCAGGGACGAAGGCGTGTATGAGGACTTGCGCTTTCGGGATGAAATCGCCCGGCTCGAGGTTGATGTGGTGGCGTTGGAGATGATGGTGTTGCGCGTCCTGTCGGCCGAGAAATCGGGCAAGCAATCGCTTGATATTGCCGGCCTGCTCAAGATTCGTGGCAGCGAGATCCAGCAGCGCTATACCGAGCTGATGATGCTGGCAGCCGGGCCCTATGCCATTCCATTGATTCGGGAAGCCATGGAAGCGGGTTGGCAGGGCAACTTTCCAGGTGGGTCTTTGGCCAATGCCACATTGGCCAGCACCTATTTCAATTACCGCAAAACCACGATCTACGGCGGCAGCAATGAGGTGCAACGCAATATCGTGGCGCAGACCCTGCTGGGCTAAGCTGGAGAACACAAACCATGGATTTCGATTTTTCTGACGAGCAGGAGCAACTGCGAGACGCAGTGCGCAAATGGGTGGGCAAGGCCTATGACTTTGAACGGCGCAGCGCGATTGCGGATGCAGGAGGTTTTTCGCCCGAGGCCTGGACTGAGCTGGCCGAGTTGGGGCTCTGCGGGCTGTACGTGCCGGAGGATCATGACGGCTTGGGCCTGGGCCCTATCGAGGGCATGGTGGTCATGGAAGAGCTCGGGCGCGGTCTGGTGCTGGAGCCCCTGGCGCAAAGCCTGATCGCCGCAGGCGTGCTGGCCAACTACGCCAGTGAAGAGCTCAAGTCGGCTTGGCTGCCTCGGCTGGCCACAGGACAAGCGGTGGTGACTCTGGCTCAGCAAGAGCGCAAAGCGCGCTACCGCCTGGAACTGTGCGAAACAACAGCCCAACAGGCGGGGGGGCAATGGCTGCTCAGCGGCAGCAAGCAGCTGGTGCCCGCTGGCGACCTGGCCGATGCCTGGCTGGTGCCCGCGACGGTGCAGGGCAAGCTGGCCTTGTTTTTGCTGGAGCGCCGCTCCAGCCAGGTTCAGGCAGCGGGCTACAGCACTCAGGATGGCGCGCGCGCAGCCGATCTGACGATCGAGCAGGCGCCGGCGCAGCTGCTCACCACCGAAGGCCTGGCCGCACTTGAGCTGGCAGTCGATGTTGGCATTGCCGCGCTGTGCGCTGAAGCAGTGGGCGTGATGGACATGACCATGCATGTCACCCTGGAGTACCTCAACACCCGTAAGCAGTTCGGCGTGGTAATTGGCAGCTTTCAGGCCCTGCGCCACCGGATCGCCGACATGAAGATGCAGCTGGAGCTGGCACGCTCGATGAGCTACTACGCTAGCCTTAAGCTCAATGCCCCAGCCGAGGAGCGGCGACGTGCAATCTCCCGTGCCAAATTCCAGCTCGGTCAATCGATGCGCTATGTCGGACAGCAAGCGGTGCAACTGCATGGTGGCATCGGTGTCACCGACGAGTACATCGTCAGCCATTACTTCAAGAAATTGACCCAGCTGGAATTGACCTTTGGCGACAGTCTGCACCACCTGGGCGAAGTGTCTGCGCGCATGCAGGACGCAGCGGGCGTATTCAGTTGAGTGGCCCGGTCCAGACCGGGCCTGACCTTATTTGAGAATGCCCAGCAGGTTGGTGAAGCTGTCGGTCCAGGGCCTGAAGCCGGCGCGCACCTGAAGGGTTTGCGCATTCACCAGTTGGGGCAGTAAGCGGGCAGTCGATGCGGGATCGACCAGCAGGACCCAGTTGGAACTCATGCACAGCGGGCTGTCATCGCCTGGCGCAAAGTCCTGCATCAGGGCGGTTTTGCCAAATTGCTGGGCGATCGCTGCCATGACAGGCTTCAGATCCAGATAATGATTGGTGATGTGAACCGCCAGGATGCCACCTGACTTGAGGTGACCAAAATAGGTTTTCATGGCCTCCAGCGTCAGCAAATGGGTGGGAATCGAGTCGCCAGCAAAGGCGTCCATCACCAGCAGGTCAAATTGCTGCGCTTGCTCACGCTCAAGCATGAGACGTCCATCGCCCAGAATATGCTGGACCTGGGCAGGGGAGTCGGACAGATAGCTAAATTCCTTGCGTGCCAGATCCAGCACCTGCTCGTTGATCTCGTAAAAGCGCAATTCATCACCAGCCCGACCGTAGGCTGCTAGGGTGCCGGTGCCCAGCCCCAGGATGCCAACCTTGCGCGGGCTTACCCCATCCTGCGCATGGAACGCACGGCCGATGCCTGATTTTTCACAGTAATAAGCGGTCGGGCTTCGGCGCAAGTTCGGGCTCAGGTATTGTTCGCCATGGTTGATGCGCCCATGCACCAGCTGCCTCAAGTGACCGTGTTTTGAATCGGGGTTGTCCACCACACGCAACTGACTGTAGAAGTTGCGCACCACCAGCCGAAAACCATCCACATAGCCGAAGCTGATCATGCCCAGGCGCAGCCCGTAGCCCAGCAGTATCAGCAGCAGCAAGACTTTCCACATCGATCTGAGCTCGGGCCACACCACGATCAGCACTAGCGCGGCGCAGAGAAACAGTCCCAGGGGCAGTTCGTAATAGGCATTGAACACGGCTGGCGCCACCAGGCCGACCACAACACCACCCACAGCGCCGCCAATCGATAGCATCAGGTAGAACAGGGTGAGATGGCGTGGCGGTGGTTTGCGGCGTACCAGTTCGCCATGGCAAACCATGCAGAAGGCAAACAGGCTGATGCTGATCAGGGGAACGAGCCATTGCACATCGGTGCCATCGTCCAGAGAAAAATCCAGCGCCACGAACGACAGCACGGTGAGTGTCATGAACAGCGGGCGTACATAGTAGCGGGGCGCGTCAAAGCACAGAATGAAGCTCAGGAGGTAAATGCTCAGCGGCAGCACCCAGAGGAATGGAATGGGGGCCACATCCTGGGTCAGGTGCCGGGTGAGCGACAGCAGCAGGATCGAAGGCGTGGCCGACAGGCCAATCCAGAGCAGGCATTCAGCCCAGCTTGGCTTCGGCGCCGGATCAAAGCTGGCGGTCTCAGTTAAGCGATCCGATGCGCTGACGCGTCGCCAGGCATAGAGCGAAGTGGCCAGGCAGGAGGCGACAAACAGCGCGTAGCCAATTGACCAGCCGCGCGCCTGGGTATCCACCGCCCAGATCGGCTCGATCAGTACCGGGTAGCTCAGCAAGGCCAACATGGAGGCCAGGTTGGACAGTGCATACAGGCGATAGGGATGGGCGCTGGTCACGGCCGCCGAGTAGGTGCGTGCATACCAGGCCTGCATCAGTGGCCCGGTGGTGGACAGCAGCAGATAGGGTATGCCCACCGCAGTGGCCAAGACGGCCAGCACATTCCAGCCCGGATGCTCCAGCGCTGCACCTTTCCAGCTGGGATCGGCTGCGACCGGCAGCGCCAACAGGCTGGCCAGCAGCAAGGCCATGTGCAGGCGCAGCTGCTGGCGCGGCGCCAGCTTCTCATGCAGCCAGTGCACATAGGCATAGCCCAGCAGCAGCGCAGCCTGGAAAAAAACGATGCACACGCTCCAGACCGACGAGGAGCCGCCAAACCAGGGCAGGATCATCTTGCCCACAATCGGCTGGATCTGGAAGAGAAGAAACGCGGAAAGAAATACCGTGCTGGCGAAGAAAAACATGAATTTGGCCCGAGGGCTAGGTACGAGCCAGGTTCAGATCAGCAGGCGCGAGGAGCGGGGAACATGTGCCATCAGGAACTCCATCTGGTCGGCTAGGATGCGCCGGTTGCGTAAGATGAAGTCTTCCCACAAGCTGGGCACATAAGGGGCATAAAGCAAGGGCATGCCGGCTTGCTCGGGAGTGCGGTGGCTTTTGCGATGGTTGCAGGCGCGACATGCGGTGACCACATTCATCCAGTGATCGCGACCCTTCTGGGCAAAGGGAATCACATGTTCGCGCGTCAGGTCGGTTTCGTGGAAGTGGCTGCCACAGTAAGCGCAGACATTGCGGTCGCGGGCAAACAGCTTGCTGTTGGTCAGGCTGGGGCGCAGATCAAAGGGATTGATGGAGGGCACGCCCTTGGTGCCGATGATGCTGTTGACCGCGATTACCGATTGCTGGCCGGTGATCGCGTTATGGCCGCCATGAAACACCGCAATTTCGCCGCCAGACTCCCAGCGCACTTCATCGGCCGCGTAGTGCAACACGGCTTCTTCCAGCGAAATCCAGGACTGGGGCAGCCCTTGGGCCGACAGTTTCAAGACTTTCAATCACGCCTCCTGCAACAGGTAAACCAGCAGCAATCTAGAGCGCTTTGCTCAGTGCGCCACAATATACAGTGTTTTGACCCTGGTTTTAAGCGGCTACTGGCCGGCTTTGGCGTCTCTATCCTATTCAAGCGCTCGCAGATACATGAAAGTCTTTAGGGGGTATCACCATCCCGGCATCGCCACGGCCTGCGCCTTGACCGTTGGCAACTTTGACGGTGTTCACCGTGGACACCAGGCCATGCTCTCGCTGATGCAGGGCGAGGCCCGTCAGCGTGGCCTGCCCAGTTGCGCATTGACCTTCGAGCCGCACCCGCGCGACTACTTTGCCGCAATGGCGAACAACCCCAAACTGGCGCCAGCGCGCATTGCCACCCTGCGCGACAAGCTCAGCGATCTGCACCGTTGCGGCGTCGACCAGGTGGTCATCCTGCCTTTTGATGCCGCTCTCGCCGCACTCTCGCCGCAGGCTTTTATCGAGCAAGTCCTGGCTCGTGGGCTGGGTGCACGCTATGTGCTGGTGGGGGATGATTTCCGCTTTGGTGCCAAGCGCGCCGGTGACTATGCCTTGCTCGATACGCTGGGCAGCACGCTGGGCATGGAAGTCGCGCGCATGAACAGCTACGAAATTTCCTATTCGCATCTGCCCAATCTGTCGCCAGTCGCTGGCGAACTGGCAACGGCTGGCAGCGGTCACAGCCAGCGCATCTCCAGCTCGATGGTCCGTCTCGCGCTGGCCGAGGGGCGCATGCAGGATGTGGCCCGGCTACTGGGTCACCCGTATCACATCTCGGGTCATGTCTTGCATGGGCGCAAGCTTGGGCGCGAGCTGGGCTTCAAGACACTCAACCTGCGCTTTGCCCATTGGAATCCGGCTGCCAAAGGGATCTTTGCCGTGACGGTGCATGGGCTGGCCGATCGGGTGATTCAGGGGGTGGCCAACCTGGGCGTGCGCCCCTCCTTGGATGCCAACGATGTCAATGGCGGCCGGGTGCTGCTGGAGACCCACTGCCTGGACTGGCCGCTCGAACTGGGCCTCGAGGGGGCCTACGGTAAAATTGTCCGCGTGGAACTGCTCCACAAGCTGCACGACGAATTGAAGTACGACAGCCTGGAATCGCTAAGGCGCGGCATCGCCAAGGATATCGATGATGCGCGGGCGTATTTCGCATCTACCCGCCATCATGAGCTCTGACAAGACCCCAGTCGATTACCGCGCCACCCTGAACCTGCCTGAAACCCCCTTTCCGATGCGGGGCGATCTGCCCAAGCGCGAGCCGGGCTGGGTTCAGGAATGGGACGACAAGGGCATCTACCGCAAGTTGCGCTTGGCACGTGCGGGTGCCCCCAAATTTGTGCTGCACGACGGCCCGCCCTATGCCAACGGGCAGATTCATATCGGCCATGCGGTCAACAAGGTTCTCAAGGACATGATTGTCAAGGCGCGCCAGTTGAAAGGCCTGGACGCGCAATACATCCCGGGCTGGGATTGCCACGGTCTGCCGATCGAAAATGCGATTGAAAAATTGCATGGTCGCACCTTGAGCGCTCCAACTTCCGATGAGGCGCCTGCATCGGTTGGCGGGGAGCAGATCGGTTCGGCGGGAAGTTCTCCGCTGGCTGAGCGTGCCCAGGTACAGGCTGAATGCCGCGCCTTTGCCACCGAGCAGATTGGGCAGCAGATGGCCGACTTCAAGCGCCTGGGTGTGCTGGGTCAGTGGGACAACCCCTACCGAACCATGGATTTTGTCAACGAAGCGGCGGAAATCCGAGCCTTCAAGCGGGTCATGGAGCGCGGCTTTGTCTACCGTGGCCTCAAGCCGGTTTATTGGTGCTTTGACTGTGGCTCCTCGCTGGCCGAGTTTGAGATCGAGTACCAGGATAAGAAGAGCAGCACCCTGGATGTCGGCTTTGAATGCGCCGAGCCCGAAAAGCTGGCCGCTGCCTTTGGTCTGCCCAGCCTGCCGCAAGCCGCTTATGCGGTGATCTGGACCACCACTGCCTGGACCTTGCCTGCCAATCAGGCGCTCAATCTCAACCCCGAACTTGACTATGCGCTGGTGCAGACCGAGCGTGGCCTGCTGCTGCTGGCTGCGATGTTGGTCGAAAAGTGCCTGACGCGTTACCAGCTTAGCGGCCAGGTGCTGGCCACCACCCAGGGAAAAAATCTGGGATTGATCAACTTCAAGCACCCTCTGTACGAGGTGGACGCGGGTTACCGACGCCTGTCGCCGATTTACCTGGCCGATTACGCTACCGCAGAAGATGGCACTGGCATCGTGCACTCGGCGCCTGCCTATGGGGTGGACGATTTCAACAGCTGTGTTGCCCACGGCCTGCGCTACGAAGACATCCTCAACCCAGTGCAGGGCAAGGGCTCCTATGCGGCGGACTTCCCACTGTTTGGCCGGCTCAATATCTGGAAGGCTGTGCCGGTGGTGATTGATGCACTGCGGTCAGCTGGCCGCCTCTTGGCCACTCAGGACATCGTGCACAGCTACCCGCATTGCTGGCGCCACAAGTCGGCGGTGATCTATCGTGCCGCGGCCCAGTGGTTTGTGCGCATGGACGAGGGCGAAGGTATTTTTACCCAGGACAAGGCGCCGCAGACTTTACGCCAAATGGCGCTGGCCGCCATTGAGGACACCCGCTTTTATCCCGAAAACGGCCAGGCCCGTCTGCGCGACATGATCGCCAACCGGCCCGACTGGTGTATCTCGCGCCAGCGCAGCTGGGGCGTGCCACTGCCGTTTCTGCTGGAGGTCAACAGCGGCGAGCCGCATCCGCGCACCCCCGAGATCATCGACCTGGCCGCCCAGGTGGTGGAGCAAGGTGGCATCGAGGCCTGGAGCAGGCTGAGTGCAGCCGATATCCTGCAGCGCATTGGAGATTCTTCGGACGCAGCGGCTTGGAGCAAGAGCAGTGACATTCTGGAGGTCTGGTTTGACTCTGGCACCACCCATACCACCGTGCTCAAGACTTCCCACCCGCACAGCGGCCATGAGGATGGTGGCCCCGAGGCTGACCTGTATCTGGAAGGCCATGACCAGCACCGTGGCTGGTTTCATTCCTCACTCCTGACGGCTTGCGCCATGTATGGCCGCGCTCCTTACAAGGGCCTGCTCACCCACGGCTTTACTGTCGATGGCCAGGGCCGCAAGATGAGCAAGAGCGTCGGCAATGTGGTGGCGCCCCAGCAAGTCAGTGGAAAAATGGGCGCCGAGATCATCCGCCTGTGGTGCGCTGCGACCGATTACTCGGGTGATCTGGGCATTGATGACAAGATCCTGGCACGGGTGGTGGATGCTTACCGTCGCATCCGCAACACGCTACGCTTTCTGCTGGCCAATGTCAGCGATTTCAATCCGGCGCAGGACGCCGTGCCTGCAGACCAGTTGCTCGAGATCGACCGCTTTGCCCTGAGCCGAGCTGCCGAACTGCAAGCCGAGATCCTGGCCCACTTTGAGGCGTATGAATTTCAC
>JAFMJA010000126.1 GCA_017853735.1 Burkholderiaceae bacterium
TTCAGTCGAAGCCTCATCAATCTGTTTAGGAGTTTTCATGAAACAAGTCATTGCGTTGGTTCTGGCGGTGTCGGTGGGCTCGGTTTTTGCCCACGGTTGCCCCGGTGAAATGAAGGCCATTGATGCCAAGTTGCCCACGGTCAAGCTGGAGCAGGCGCAGATGACCAAGGTGAAGGAACTGCGCGCCAAGGGCGAGCAGTTGCACAAGGAGGGCAAGCATACAGATTCTATGGCTGCTTTGGGTGAGGCCAAGAAGCTGATTGGGCTATGAGATTGCCCTCAGCTGATCGTTCAGCCGCATGAGCCTGAGCACTGCCGCCCATTCCATAGCTTCACGATATTGATGCTTTGCCAAATGAACTAACCAGGGATCTGGTTGAAGCCTGCAAGCAGCACGCCGGCAGATTAGCGATCCATGGTGAGGGCGTATCCATCAGCTACGGAGATCTTTTGTCCGAGGCAAATCGTCTCGGACAAAAGCTCCGGGAAGCAGGAGTAGGTCAATCGACTGCGGTGATGGTGAAGTGCTCCAACCATCCCAGCGACTTTGTGGCCTATCTTGGGGTATGGATCGCTGGAGCAGCAGTGGTTCCAGTGCACCGTACCTCTCCACAAGAGGTTGTAGCGGGCATTCAGGACAAGGCGAAATGTGCAGGCGCGATCGACTTGCTCGCAGGACCATGGCCAGCCTGCTTGACATTGATGGGTCCAAGCGAGCCGCCCACAGGGCCTAGAGGGCGGCTGCTCCATAACGCCGCTTTGGTGATTTTTACCTCAGGTTCCACCGGACAGCCCAAAGGTGCGGTGCTTTCACAGGCGGCCTTTCGTGGCAAGCTCAGACAGAACACGCAACTGTTTCATCCCAGCGTCGATTCGGTTTCGCTGCTCGTACTCAACAATACATTCAGTTTTGGAATCTGGGTTGCCCTGATGACGCTTTTGAATGGCGGTCGAGTGGTCGTCATGGCGAAGTTTTCTCCCGCGGCCTTGCTGGAAACATTGATTGCTGAAAGGGTTACTTTTCTTGGCGTTGTTCCCACAATGATTCGCGCCACCTTTGGAGGCTTGCCTGCCGATGAACTCGCTGGCTTCAGACGGCGACTACAAGAGCGTGGGGCGCTGCGCCAGGTTGTCATTGGCGGTGAGCCATTGGGCAAGCAGCTGTCAGCAAGCCTGCGCAACTTTATTGCCCCCGCTGAGCTGTTCGATGTCTATGGGCTGACGGAAACTTCTACCAGCGACTTCTATCTGGATCCTGCCAACTACCCTCGTTTCGAGGCCACGATTGGTAAGCCGGCACCAGGAATTACCTACCGTATTGTTGATTCCCAGGATAAAGAATGCGACTGCCATGTGCCGGGCGAACTGCAAATCAAGACGCCGTACATCATGGATGGCTATCTCGGCGATGAAGGCCTGACGGCCCAAGCGTTCAGCGAGGGTTGGTTTCGCACTGGGGATATGGCCTCGCGTGATGAATTCGGCTATGTCACCATCGTTGGGCGACTTAAGGAGCTGATTGTCAGGGGGGGAAACAAGATCACCCCACTTGAAGTCGAGCGTGCGTTGATGAGGTGCGCGGGGGTGGGTGTTGCGATGGTCGCTGGCCTGCCGGACCCGATTCTCGGTCAGCGTATTCACGCCTTCATCGTCCCCAAAGCGGGTGAGGCAGTTGATTTGCAGAAAACAAAAAGTGAGCTGACTGAGTTCTTGGAAAAATACAAGTGCCCGGATTTTTATTACATTGGCGACACATTACCTACGGGCAGGACAGGGAAAATCGACCGGGGACAACTCGTCGGTTGGATCCAAGCCGGACGTGTTCTTCCAGTCGCACCCTAACGCAGCATATGCCGAGGAAAAACTCATGAGTCATGCCGGGACGTATCAGTTGATTCGTGTCGAGAAGCAGGATGGTGTGGGCCAGCTTCAATTGCACCGCCCGGAGCGTTTGAACGCCCTCTCCAAAGAGATGCTGCTTGAAATTGGAAGCGCAATGACAGCGTTTGAGCAGGATGATGAGGTGAAAGTCATTGTCTTGAGTGGCGCAGGCCGTGGGTTTTCATCGGGTTTTGATCTGAAGGATCAGATGGCGCGAAACCCCAAGGGCTCGAAGGTCTGGAGAGAAATTCTGGAGCTGGATTTTCAGACGACCATGTTGTTTTGGCGCTGTCCGAAACCCACAATCGCGGCAGTTCACGGCCCCTGTGTCGCGGGTGCGTTTGAAATGGCGCTCGCGTGCGACATGACCATAGCGGGTGCTGACGCTGTTTTCGGCGAGCCCGAGCTGCGCTTTGGAGCCGGAATCGTCACCATGCTGTTGCCTTGGATGACCTCTCCCAAACATGCCAAACGGATCATTTTCAGTGGCCAAGACAATGTGAGCGCGCAATTGGCAATGGACATGGGACTGGTCTCTGAAGTGGTTCAGGCCGGCCAGCATCTGGACAAAGCCATGCGCATCGCTAGAAATATTGCACGCATGGACCCCGACCTGGTACAACAGACCAAAAAAGCCATCCAGAAAACTTACGATATGCAGGGAATGGAAGCCGCCCTGTCTGCCGCGCTGGACATTGACCATGCGATTGAGTCGCAGGGTTCGCCTGACAAGGTCAAATTTATGGACATCGCCAGATCGGGCGGGCTGCAGGCGGCACTGGCATGGCGGGCGCAGCGCTTCGAGGCTGAATGATCTGCTTCGATCCCATCCTGCACCGGCCATGGTGCAGGTGTAGCCCTTCTGGCGTGGGGACCACCTGCTGTTTGGTGGGTGGCCGCGTAGGCTGATGAAATTACTGCGGCGTAGCGCCCGAGCGCTTGATCACGCGGCCCCATTTTTCGAGCTCGCTGCGGTTGAACTCCGCCAGCTGCTTGGGCGTGCTGGTCATCGGCTCCAAGCCCAGCGCGGTGAATTTGCTGCTGAACTCGGGCTTGGCCATGGCCGACACAATGGTTTGATGGAGTCGGTCAACCACCTGCTGCGGCGTGCCGGTCGGTGCATACAGGGCATACCAGGCCAGCAGCTCGAACCCTTTGAGGGTGTTGGCAATCGGTGGCACGTCGGGCATCAGCGCTGACGACTTGGCGCTGCTCACGCCAAGCGCCTTGACCCGCCCGGCCTTGACCTGGATGGAGCCGGTGGCCATGTCGGTGAACATCATGTCCACAGTGCCGGCCATCACATCTTTGAGGCCGTCCGGAATCGATTTGTAGGGTACATGGACCATCTCGATGCCGGCTTCGAAAGTCAACATGGCGCCCGGCACCAGGGTGCCTGCACTGCCGGAGGCATAGGAGAGTTTGTTCGGCTTGGATTTGGCCAAGGCAATCAGCTCGGCCAGGTTATTGGCCGGCACTGAAGGGTGAGTCACCAACAGCGCGGGGGTGTTGGCGATGCGGCTGATGGGGGTGAAGTCCTTGATGGGGTCGTAAGCCAGCTGCTTGTAGAGGTGCGGGTTGGCTGCCTGCGTTGTGTTGGTGGTCAGAAAGAGGGTGTAGCCATCAGCCGCAGAACGAGCCGCGGCAGTGGCGCCGATAGTGCCGCCGGCCCCCGCTTTGTTGTCGATGATCACGGGCTGGCCCAAGACACTGCTCAATTCCTGCCCAATCAGTCTGGCGACTTGATCGGCTCCACTGCCCGCACCGAACGGCACAATGATCTTGATAGAAGCCTGGGGCCAGTCGCGTGTTTGTGCGCCGGCGGCCCATGTCAGCGCAGCGGCTGAAAAGGCGACAGCCAATTGGAGAAAATTCCATCGTTTCATTTCATGAGCTCCTGGGTTGGTTGAAGTGTCAGGGGGGTGAGCCAGTGCAAGATGCCATCGAGCACCTGATCGCTGTTGCGGTCGAGCATGGGAAAGTGTGAATTGCCCGCGATGCCGCGCTGCGGCAAATCCAGGGTTTCAGCTTGGGCGCCGATGGCGCTGAGCTGTTGCTGATGTTCGTCGACCCGGGCGCGGTATTTGCGCCAGACCGGATGCTCATGCACATGGTCTCCCCATACCATCAGGTAAGCGGGGCAAGCTGGCCCTTGGGGCAGCTCTTGGGGCGCGCCCGAGGGCTCGATGGCCACCACGGCCTTGAGCAGATCTGGGCGTCGTGTCGCCATGCTCAGGGCCAGACCGCCCCCCTGGCTGTGGGCGATCAGCACACACGGGCCGATCTTCTCGAGCAGGGCCTCATAAGCCTGCAGCGTGATCGCCTCATGGTCAGCCCAGCGGGGCACCCACTGGGCGGCAAAGGCCTCAAATGCTTCGGTGGGGAATTGTTGCCCCGCATACGCCTTGGCTTCCTTTAGGCCATGGGTCAGGGCCGGGCCGATGCGGAACATGTCCCAGCCTTCTTCCATGGTGCGAAACAGGGGCGGGTGTTGGTAAATATCGGGCCAGCGCGACCAACCGGCGCGTCCGCGCTCGACCGCATCGCACACATACACATCCAAGCCGCTCTCCAGCAGCCGCTGCAGCCAGCCCGGGCGACCATCCGGGGTGGACTCCCAGTTGGCCCCTGTCATGCCGCCGCCATGCCACAGCACGATCGGCCATGGGCTGAGCGCCTGTTGCTGCAGGTAATACTGAACGTACATCTGCCCGCTCACATAACTGCCGTTGGGGTCCACGCTGCGCGCGGCCGCACCTACGGCCAGCCGCACCTGCTCGACCGGCAAGCCTTGCAGAGTCTTGCGCTGCCCCCCGATGTGAAAGCTGCCCACACTGCGCAGATTCAGGCGCCCAGGCGTGGACAGGGCACGCGCTGTCACCGCACCGCTCCCAAGGTGCTTTGCTCGACCGCAAAGCTGCGGATCCGGGGCTGCTGGCCAAAGGCCAACTGGACAGCCTGATCCACCCCCTGCAGGAATTGCGCCAGCGCGGGGCCCTTGCGGTCGGGCCGATCCCGGTAGTGCGCCTCCACGAGCACCGGTGCGCCATCGAGCATCTGCACGCCGGGCACCAGCATCAGCTGGATCGCATTGGGCTGAGCGCCCATGGGGCCGATGCACAAGTCGCGCAAGGTTTGCGCCAGGCGCTCGCAGGCGTCTGCGTCAGGGCCTTGGGCGCAAAAAATCTTGATCACGGGCATGCGGGAATCTCGTAAGTAGTGGGATTGGGGGCGAGTTTGCGTCGATTTATTGATGCGGTAAAGTGAGTTTTTTTGTATGATGCATGCATGTTGCGCATCAATTACCGCATCGATGACCTGCGTGCCTTGTTGGCGCTGGCCCAGCATAGAAGCTTCGTCCGTGCGGCAGAGACCCTGTACATCACCCAGTCTGCCTTCAGTCGGCGCATCGCGCAGCTGGAGGAGGTGGTGGGCGCCCGGCTGGTCGAACGAACCTCGCGCCGGGTGGCACTCACGCCGCTTGGGCAGGCTTTGGCCCAGCAGGCCCGCATCTTTTTGCCGCAGCTGGACCAGTCCATGGAGGAGGCTTACCGGCAGGCGCGCGGTGAATCTGGCAGCCTCACACTGGCTTGCCTGACCACCGTGGCCTATAGCCGCCTCCCGGCCGTGCTGGGGCAGTTCCGTCAGGCATTTCCCAACGTCCGCCTGCATGTGCGCGACGACACGGGGCAGCGCGTCACGCAGTCCGTCATCAACCGGGAAGCCGAGTTTGGTGTCACCGTCTACAACGAGCCGACGGCCGACCTGGTGGTTCAGGCTTTGGCCAAAGACCCTTTTGTATTGGCGTTTTCGCCCGAGCATCCGTTGGCGCGCAAAAAATCCCTTCGCTGGCATGAGCTGGCAACCTGGAAACCTGTCAGCCTGGGGCGCAGTAGTGCCAACCGCGCGCTCATCGATGCCGGCCTCATGCGCGAAGGCATAGCTCCCCCGTGGTTTGATGAGGTGGAGCACCTCTCGACCATGATCGGGTTTTTGCGCAATGCGCAGGTGGTGGGCGTTTTGCCGCGTATGGCGCTGGATGCCAGAGCACCAGACCTGGAGATGCGCCCCTTGACGCATCCTTTGCTCAGCCGGGAAATTGCATTGATTCGCCGCGCCGAAACCGAGCTGAGCAAAGCGGCTCAAGGTTTGTGGGACATGCTGGCGCACAGCCTGCTCAAGCACGACAAGCCCTTGCAATGAAACCGCTTGTCCTGCACCGGTTTCACCGAACCGGCGGATCAGCACAGCAAGTTAAGAATGGTGTTCAAAACTCGCGCTGTGCGCGGCGCGAGTTTTGAACACCATCCCTAGCGACACGCAGGTTCAACATGAAGATGCCCGATCGAGATACGATCCTGCACAACATTAATCTCATCGTTCAAACCTGAAAAGACCAAGATCTCCACCGCCCAAGACCGCAAGTCGCTTGAGGCCAGCGATCCCGCAGGGTTTGAAGCGGGTTTCGGGTACGGGTATCCATGCGGTCAGTCAGGTACTCAAAGTCACAGGGCTTGTCTGAAAAAAAAGTTACCAAAAAGAAAAAAGAAATTTAATAAAAAAAGACAATAATTATTTTAGAGATTTGAAGATTTTTTTATCCGCATAAGCATTTCGGTAAATGTTTTTGTTTTTCGTCATGGAATGAGAGCCTTTTTGGGTATGTATGTCTTTTAATGCAAGGAAGTCCAGGCGAACTCGAATGTGAAGTTGCATTGCTGCTGGTTGATCGCGAGGAATAATCAGCGGCTAGAGACGAGCGCTGCCTCCTGCAGGTTGGCGTCAAACGCCTTCTTTTTTCTTTGGCGGAGTTGCAGCAGCCTCGGGCTGCTCGTTCAATACATTCAAAATCGCGCTGGCAGCTTGGTTGTATGCCCGAGCACGCCTAACCCTGTCCTTCACTGGAATTAGGTCGTACAGGGTGGCGATGTCCAGTGCTGAACTGGTCAATGAACTAGTGACGCTCATCTCTCCCTCCCCTGTGGCCAGCCAATAGGGATCAACCCCCAGGAATCTCGCTGCCTTCGCGTGAAACTCGGTGCTCAAGGTGCGGCCCGTGCCATTGTTCAGCACCAGACCAACCGCTTGGCGCGTACAGCCCAATTCCGCCGCCAAATCCGAGCGGGATTTGCCAGCCGCGTCCATTGCAGTTTGAAGTCGAGCACCGTAAGACATCGATAAATAGTATCCAATCAATGGTAATAAAAATTACAAACATATTAGAAATATTTGTTACCATTTGGTTTATGAAAAAAATTGAGGCGATCAGTCTCTTGGGCGGGTCAGTTGGCACTGCTGCTGCTGCCATTGGCGTCAGCAGCCAAGCCATTTCTCGCTGGCCTGCTAGCCTGACCCAAAAAATGATCGACCGAGTTGAAGCGGCGCTTTACCGCCAATGCAAGCGATGTAATGGCGTTAACAAAAATTGCAAGTCTGGCGATGATGCTGGCACCTAGTGGCGCTTGGGTTGCGTGGGTGGCGGTGCAGGTAAGCGACAGGCATTGACACGTGTCAGACCATGATCAAGCTCTGCTATGTCAGCAACCCGGTTCGCAAATTCACCCGGGAAGAACTGGACACAATGCTCAACCAGTTTCGAAAGAAAAATCTCAGCTTGGGCATTACTGGCTTATTGCTCTATCGAGCCAGAAGCTTTTGCCAATTCCTCGAAGGCGAAGAGGCTGTAGTCACTGCGCTGTTTAATCAAATTAGGTTAGACAATCGACACGCAAATGTTGCCCTCGTTTACCAAGAGCCTATCGAATCTCGTTCATTCAGCGGTTGGTCAATGAAATTCGAAGTTTTGGAAGGCAATGAAAAATTCACCCAGTCAGTTGTAATGTCGGGCGCGTTACCGTACAAATATCGGAAAATTCTTAGTCAACAACAGGAACAAGAACCGGCACGGCGAAACCGTCCCAAATAGTCAAAGGGCTCGTCAGGGTTTTCATCATTAAGGGGAGAAGTGCCGAAGAGCAGACGATCAATTCGGCCAAATTCTTGGCGGCCCAGAAGAGATTGTTTAACTAACTCGCTCAGTTTTCAGACCCCCTGTTTTTGGTGGGGT
>JAFMJA010000127.1 GCA_017853735.1 Burkholderiaceae bacterium
GGTTGGAGGTTCTGACACCCGTCTTGCCAGACATGACTTCGAGAAAGACATCTTCCAGGTCAGCTTTGCTTATTTCCACATCCTCGGCCACCAGTCCTGCCTCGCGCACAGCTGACAGAAAGCCCTCTATTTCCCGAGCATCATGGGCTGGAAACTGGGCAACCCGGCCAGTGACCCTGGCTCTCGCAGCCAGATCGGCTGGAAGCTCACCATCAAGCTTTAGCCTCAACACATGGCTGGAAGCCGACTTGAGGAGTTCGCTGGTGCGTTCCAGCGCCACGATCTTTCCTGCCTTGAGCATGGCGATTCGGCCGCACAGAGCCTCCGCCTCTTCCAGATAGTGGGTGGTCAGCAACACCGTGTGCCCTGCCTTGTTCAGGCGCGATATGAATTGCCACAAGGTCTGGCGCAATTCAACATCCACCCCGGCGGTGGGTTCATCGAGCACGATGACAGGCGGCTTGTGCACCAGGGACTGCGCCACCAGGACTCGCCGCTTCATGCCACCTGAGAGTTGACGCATATTGGCCTCAGCCTTGTCACTCAGGCCCAGGCTGTGGAGGAGTTCATCAATCCAGTCGTTATTGTTTTTGATGCCAAAGTAGCCAGACTGGATGCGCAGCGTCTCACGCACATTGAAAAATGGATCGAAAACAAGTTCCTGAGGCACCACCCCCAGGAGTTGCCGCGCCTTGGCGTAGTCAGTCTGGACATCATGGCCCAGCACACTGACCTGACCGGCACTGGCGCGTAATAGGCCGGCCAGAATGCTGATCAAGGTGGTCTTGCCCGCGCCGTTGGGCCCCAGCAGGCCAAAAAACTCACCTTGTTCAATCTTCAGGCTGACCTCGTCAAGCGCCTTGGTCGAGTTGCCCGATCCGGCCTTGCCACGGTGCGAAGAATAGCTTTTGGAAACAGACTGAAATGTGATGGCGGCGGGCATGAAGTCCGCCATTTTAACGTTCACACACGCTAGGCCTTGGCAACAGCCTGTGGCAACAATTCGGAAACACCATAGAGAACGGCCAGGTCCATCAATTGTCCGGACAGACCCAGCAGATCCAATGCCTTGTTCTGCGCCTGGCAATCACGCCGGAACTCCAACAAAACCGCCAAGGCGGAAGAATCAAATTTCTTCAATTGGGATGCATCCAATTCCACCCGGTTACCCGTCTGGGTGCCCAGCGCCTGTCGCAGCATTTGCAGGCAAGCCCTGGCTTGGCGATGGGTTACTTCTGCGGGAAGGACCAGCATTGCTCAGCCTTTTTTGGCATTGGCCCGGTTGCGCTCCGCCAGAGTGGCGATCAGGCCGTCAATGCCCTTGGCCGCTATTTCCTGGGCAAATTGGCTGCGGTAGGTGTCCACCAGCCAGACACCCAGCACATTCAGGTTATAAATTTTCCAGCCAGTTCCCTGACCGGGAGTTTTGACCAGTCGATAGTCAAGCTGGATCGGATCGCCGCGGCCCTTGATTTCGCTTCGCACCAGCACCTCCCGGTCGTCTGGCGAAGCCCGCAGGGGTTTGATCGCTACCGTCTGATCACCCACCTGGTTGAGCGCACCGGCGTAGGTGCGAACCAGAAGAATCTTGAATTCCTCTTGCAAACGCTGGCGCTGCTCAGCAGTGGCCTGGCGCCAGCCCGGTCCTACCGCAGAGGCCGTCATCCGCTGAAAATCCACATTGGGCATGATTTTTCTGTCCACCAGCGCAACCACTTTGGTCAGGTCACCGTTTTGCAGGGATTTGTCTGAGCGGATGGTGTCGAGCACCTCTGTGGAAAGACGCAACACCATGACATCGGGTGCTTCATCGGCGGCCCACAGGGCGGCCGTGCTCAAGCCCAGCAAGCTGACTGAAAGGGCGGCAACAAATTGGCGTAGAGATCGAGGTAGCATATTTCGACTATGTGATGTACGTAACTGAAGACTGAACGTTCCTAGATCACCCCCGGTGGACTGTCAGATGATTATCGCGGCGGCTGACCATCCAAGCTGAGGCCATTCACTTCAGTCTCTTCCGGCGGATTGCCGTCATACACCAGATTACGACGCCGCTGCAGGTAAGCGTCGCGCACAAAAGTGTACTTGTCGAGCGCTGCATCTTCCAGCATATCGCCCAACCTGAGTAAACGGGCGCGATTATCAAGCACGCGCAAAGCCCAGAGCGAGTTTCGAACCGCAACATCCTCCTGCCTGTTGACCAGATCGCCACGCCAATCAACAGGCAGCGCCACCGTGTCGCGCAAGGTCGACGGCCCCAGTACCGGCAAGACAATATAGGGGCCAGGACTTACACCCCAATAGCCAAGGGTCTGACCAAAGTCTTCGGTATAACGCTCCAGATTTATTTCACTGGCCACATCCAGGATGCCAGCCAGTCCGGCGGTGGTATTGACCAACACCCGCATGAAGCTGCTGGCCGCACCCTCTGCCTTGAACTGAAGCAAATTATTGACCACAGACCAAACATCCTGCAGGTTGTTGAAGAAGTTTCCAACCCCCTTGCGGGCAAGTTCTGGCACCACTTGTTGATAGCCAGTCGCCACTGGCTTGACAATAGCCCTGTCCAGCGCGTCATTGAACTCAAACATGGTTCGGTTGAACGGCTCCAGGGGGTCGGTCGGGTGGGATCGGGGGCCGCTGGCGCAGCCCAGCAAAGCCATGCTGCTGGTCAAAAGCAGGCTCAGCGCGAGTCGGCGCAGCCAATCCATGAGGCAAGCCCGCCGCCCGAACACCCTGGGCCCGTAAAAATTCATTTTTTATTTGCCCCTGCCGTTCCACCCTCGGCCGCTTTGCTGTAGAGAAACTGACCGATCAGATTTTCCAGCACCACCGCCGACTGAGTGGAGGTAACGACATCTCCGTCAGACAGGTTCTTGTCATCCGCACCGGCTTCGATGCCCACATACTGGTCCCCCAAAAGGCCGCTGGTCAGAATCTTGAGGGAGCTGTCTTTGGGAAATGTGTAGCGCTTCTCCAAAGCCAGGACCACTCGAGCCTGGAATGCCTGATCATCAAAGGTGATCGACTCGACCCGACCGACCACCACGCCACCGCTACGCACCGCCGACTTGGGCTTGAGGCCGCCAATATTGATGAATTTGGCCTCCACCTGATAAGTTGGCTGGAAACTCAGGTTGAGCAGGTTGGCCGCCTGCAAGGCCAGGAAAAGGATGGCGGCCGCGCCCACCAGGACAAACAGGCCTACCCAGAGATCATTTTTGGAGCGTTGCATGGCATTTCCTATTCATTCCAAGGGCTGGTGAGTTGGCAGGGTCGCGCTTGAACATGGCTCTTCCTCAAATGGTAAACATCATGGCGGTCAGGATGAAATCCAGACCCAGCACGGCCAGCGATGCCATCACCACAGTGCGGGTGGTGGCACTGGAGACCCCTTCCGGGGTGGGCTGGGCTTCATAGCCCTGCAGCAAGGCCACGAATGTCACGGTGAAGCCAAACACCACACTTTTGACAATGCCATTGCCGACATCTTTCCAGACATCCACTCCACCCTGGATCTGGCTCCAAAAAGCTCCCCCATCGACACCAATCATCAACACGCCGACAACCCAGCCGCCGATGATGCCCATCGCGCTGAAGACGGCTGCCAGCAGTGGCATGGCCATCACACCCCCCCAGAACCGGGGCGCGAGCACACGTTGCACTGGATCGACGGCCATCATCTCCATCACGCTGATTTGCTCGCCCGCCTTCATCAACCCGATTTCAGCGGTGAGAGATGTACCAGCCCGGCCGGCGAACAGCAGCGCAGTGACCACCGGACCCAGTTCACGCACCAGACTCAGGGTCACCAACAAGCCCAGGGCCTCGGTGGAGCCATAGCGCTGCAAGGTGTAATACCCCTGCAATCCAAAGACAAACCCGACGAACAACCCTGAGACGGCAATGATCGCGAGTGAATAATTTCCCAGAAAATGGATCTGGTCACGCACCAGCGCAAAGCGCCGCAAACTTGCGCCCAGGGACCACACCAGCTTCATGAACAGGCGGGCTGCGTAGCCCAGGTCGGACAGTTTGCAGCGTACTGCAAATCCAAGATCGGAAGGCTTGTACCAGCTCATCAGGAGCCCTCCGAGGCTGGCTGCGCCAGGGGAAGGCCAAAATCATCCTCTACGGTGGCTCCGGGATAGTGAAAGCGCACCGGCCCATCGGGCAGGGCATTGACATATTGATAGATGAGAGGATCCTGGCTCTTTCTCACCTCTTGCGGCGTTCCTTCCAGGGCCACCTTGCCATTGGCCAAAACGATCACATGATCGGCAATGGAAAAAGTTTGCTCAAGCTCATGCGAGACAAAGATGCTGGTCAAGCCCATGGCATCGTTGAGATGGCGAATCAAGCGCGCCGCCGTTCCAAGGGAGATCGGGTCCAGGCCAGAAAATGGTTCGTCGTACATCACCAGCTCGGGGTCCAGGGCGATCGCCCGCGCCAGCGCAATGCGCCTGGCCATGCCGCCAGAGACTTCGCTGGGCATCAGGTCGCGCGCCCCGCGCAGGCCCACTGCGTTGAGTTTCATCAACACAATGTCACGGATCAGGGCCTCGGGCAGGTCGGTGTGCTCCCGCAAGGGAAATGCGACATTTTCAAACACGTCAAGATCGGCAAACAGGGCGCCAAACTGAAACAACATCCCCATACGGCGTCGCGCCGCGTAGAGGCGCTCCTGGTCCATGGTGGTGACATCCTCACCATCGAACAGCATGAGCCCCTGCTGCGCCCTGTTCTGGCCCCCAATCAGACGCAGAATGGTGGTTTTTCCACCCCCGGAAGCGCCCATCAAGGCGGTGACTTTGCCGCGCGGCACGCGCATGGACACATCATCCAGGATGACGCGGTCGGAATACCCGAAGCTCAGGTTCTGAATTTCAACCAGTGTGTCTGAAGAGGTAGCCATGGGAGTGCAAAGCCGGATCCGACCGGCTTTGACGATGATACGGGATTGGAAGTCCCCCGCTGCTAGCGGGGCAATTCGGAGCTTCCCATCAGGAACTCGTCAATAGCCCTGGCGGCCTGACGGCCCTCGCGGATCGCCCAAACCACCAGGCTCTGGCCTCGGCGAACATCGCCTGCCGCAAATACCTTGTTGGCACTGGTCGCATAACCGCCAAGGGCCTCGGTGCTGGCCTTGGCATTGCCACGGGCATCTTTGTCCACCTGAAAACCCTCGAGCAAAGTGGAGACCGGATTGGTAAAACCCATCGCCAGCAACACCAGATCCGCCGGATACTCTTTTTCAGTCCCAGGAATTTCGGTGAGTTTGCCGTCCTTGAATTCCACATGGGCGGTCTTCAGGCCAGTGAGCTTGCCATTTTTCCCAATGAATTCTTTGGTGGAAATCGCAAATTCACGCGCACAGCCCTCTTCATGGCTGGAACTGGTGCGCAACTTGAGCGGCCAATAAGGCCAAACCAAGGGCTTGTTTTCATGCTCCGGGGGCATAGGCATTACTTCAAACTGGGTCACGCTGGCAGCACCATGACGGTTGCTGGTACCGACACAATCGGAACCGGTATCACCACCGCCAATCACTATGACATGCTTGCCATCGGCACGGATCTGGTCTTTCACCTTGCCCCCAGCATTGACCCGGTTTTGCTGCGGCAGAAACTCCATCGCAAAATGAACGCCCTTCAAGTCGCGCCCTGGTACCGGCAGATCGCGTGACTGCTCAGCGCCACCCGCCAACAGCACCGCATCAAAATCATTCATGAGCTGCGCAGGGCTGATCACCTGCTGCGCCCAGTTAGTAATCTTGGATCCGGCTGGCAACTCGCCGACGATGACGCCCGTCTTGAACACCACCCCCTCGGCTTGCATTTGTTGTACACGCCGGTCGATGTGCGACTTGTCAAACTTGAAGTCAGGAATCCCAAAGCGCAGCAAGCCGCCAATGGTGTCGTTCTTTTCGAACACCGTCACCGCGTGGCCAGCCCGTGCCAATTGCTGGGCTGCAGCCATGCCCGCAGGACCCGAACCCACGATCGCCACACTTTTGCCGGTTTTCAATGCCGCCGGCTGGGGCTTGACCCAGCCATTTTCCCAGGCACGGTCGATGATGGCATGCTCAATCGATTTGATGCCCACTGCGTCGTCATTGATGTTCAGAGTACAGGCCGCCTCGCAGGGGGCGGGGCAGACCCTGCCCGTGAAATCGGGAAAGTTGTTGGTGCTGTGCAGCACTGCAATTGCGTTTTCCCAATCGCCCCGATAGACCAGATCATTGAAGTCAGGAATGATGTTGTTGACCGGGCAGCCACTGTTACAAAACGGCGTTCCACAGTCCATGCAACGTGCACCCTGCTGCTTGGCCTGTTCGTTGTTCAGCCCGATGACGAATTCCTGATAGTTCTTGACGCGCTCCGGGACGGCCACATAGCCTTCCTCGATCCGCTCAAATTCCATGAAGCCGGTTATTTTTCCCATGGTATTTCCTGTGCTTGTCCTACGGATGACGGGAGCAGAGGCTTAGACCTATCTGCCCCTTGTCCGTAAATTAGATTTAATGCGTTGCGGCTGCTTCCTGCTTGTTCGCAGCCTTGGCTTTTTTGGCGCTAATCTCACCCAACGCCCGTTTGTATTCATTGGGGAAGACCTTGACGAATTTGCTGCGGGCTTCGACCCAGTTGTCCAGCAGATCGCGAGCGCGCTTGCTGCCGGTCCATCGGTTGTGATCCTCCAGCAATTTTTTCAGCTGCACCTCATCGGCCTGACCGCGATGCCAGATACCACGATCGAGCAAGGCTTCCTGCTCTGCCACCGACAAAACTTTTTCCAGGCTCACCATGGAAGTGTTGCATCGCTCGGCAAATCGTCCATCCTCATCATAGACATAGGCCACTCCTCCGCTCATGCCCGCCGCAAAGTTGCGCCCGGTCTTGCCCAACACCACCACTGTGCCGCCAGTCATGTACTCACAGCCGTGGTCACCCGTGCCTTCCACCACCGCAGTGGCGCCAGACAGGCGCACCGCAAACCGCTCTCCGGCGACACCGGCGAAGAAAGCTGCTCCGCTGGTGGCGCCAAACATCACCGTATTGCCAACAATGATGTTGTTGGCCGCAACCCCGCGAAAATCAATGCTGGGTCGCACCACCACCCGACCGCCCGAAAGTCCTTTGCCGGTGTAATCGTTGGCGTCACCAATCAGGTACAGGGTGATGCCAGGCGCCAGGAAGGCACCAAAGGACTGTCCCCCAGTGCCTTCCAATTGAATGCGGATGGTGTCGTCTGGCAAGCCTTCAGGGCGCACCTTGGTCAGAGCACCTGAGAGCATGGCCCCAACCGATCGATTGACGTTGCGCGCCACCTCCATGAACTGAACTTTTTCCCCTTTATCGATCGCCGCTCTGGATTTCTCGATCAGTACCTGATCCAGCGCTTTTTCCAGGCCATGGTCCTGCTCAGCCACATGCAGGCGCGGCACATCTGCGGGCACCAGCGGCAAGGTCAATAGACGGGAGAAATCAAGACCACTGGATTTCCAGTGCTCAATGCCATGGCGCATATCCAGCAAGTCCATCCGTCCGATCATTTCATCAAATTTTCGGATGCCCAACTGAGCCATGATCTGGCGCACTTCTTCTGCCACAAAGAAAAAGTAATTCACCACATGCTCAGGTTTGCCTGAAAACTTCTTGCGCAAGGCCGGGTCTTGTGTGGCCACGCCTACCGGGCAGGTATTGAGGTGGCATTTGCGCATCATGATGCAGCCTTCGACCACTAGCGGTGCGGTGGCAAAACCAAACTCATCTGCGCCAAGCATAGCGCCGATGGCCACATCACGGCCGGTCTTGATCTGGCCATCCACCTGGA